>CAZKUH010000017.1:0-14469 GCA_964555895.1 uncultured Enterobacterales bacterium | reverse complement strand
CACTTATGCTAGAAAAGCCAAACGACGGCAAAGTCACTGTCGAAAGTAGCAAAGTCGTTGAAGAGCGACTTCTCTGGTTTCACCATAGGTAATGAGTTTACCAATCATAGAATCATAATATGGCGGAACCTTATATCCTGCATAAATATGAGAATCAATCCGTACCCCAGGACCGCCCGGCGCATGATAAACAGTAATGGTGCCTGGGGAGGGAACAAAAGTGTCAGGGTCCTCAGCATTGATGCGACATTCTATGGCATGACCTTTAAAATCTATATCCTGTTGCTTAAAGGACAGCGGTTGATCTTCTGCGACCCGGAGTTGTTCTTTGATAATGTCTACGCCAGAGATAAATTCTGAAACGGGATGTTCAACCTGAATTCGCGTATTCATTTCAATAAAATAGAATTCACCTTTTTCATAAAGAAATTCAAAAGTACCTGCGCCCTCATAGCCTATATCCTGGCAGGCTTCTACACAACGCTCACCAATAAAACGCCGCATTTGCTCGGTAATTCCGGGCGCCGGTGCTTCTTCAACTACTTTTTGATGGCGGCGCTGCATGGAGCAATCCCGTTCGCCTAGATAAATGGCATTGCCGTGGGCATCGGCTAAAACCTGAATTTCGATATGGCGAGGTGTTTCCAGGAATTTCTCCATGTAGAGCATGTCGTTATTAAACGCGGCCTTGGCTTCGGATCGCGTCAAGGCTATTGAATCCAGCAAGGTTGCTTCTGAATGAACCACGCGCATACCTCGTCCACCACCACCACCTGAGGCTTTAATGATGACGGGATAGCTGATACGTTTGGCAATGGCAAGGTTTTCATTATCATCATTCCCCAAAGGGCCATCAGAACCAGGAACACAGGGTACGCCAGCCTTTTTCATGCAGGCAATAGCAGAGACTTTATCCCCCATCAATCTAATGGTTTCGGCTCGAGGGCCGATAAATTTAAAACCACTCTTTTCTACCTGCTCAGCAAAATCTGCACTTTCAGCTAGGAAGCCGTAACCTGGGTGGATTGCAACTGCATCGGTGACTTCTGCAGCAGCGATAATTGCCGGGATGTTTAAATAACTTTCCATTGGGGAAGGGGGGCCGATACAAACAGATTCATCGGCGAGACGGACATGCATCAGATCAGCATCTGCAGTGGAATGGACTGCAACAGTTTTAATGCCAAGTTCTCTACAGGCTCTTAGTATGCGTAATGCAATTTCACCACGATTGGCGATGACAACTTTATCTAACATAAATTTTCTCTCAGAATAAATAACTTATTCAATCTATAACTATGATGAGGTATTAACTCAAACGTGAAATTTTAAAAACGACTAATACTCTGAACCTTTTGATATTGCAGCAGGCGTGGAGTTTTACCATTATTTATTTCCCGAGTATTATTCATTTATTCATTTATTCATCTATTATTCGATAATGAATAAAGGTTCATCAAATTCAACGGGTTGCCCATCTTCCACCAAAACAGCTTTCACTATACCGGTTTTATCTGACTCGATTTGGTTCATCATTTTCATCGCTTCAATGATACAAAGCGTATCGCCGACATTGACCCGGTCACCGACTTCGACAAAGATTTTTGCACCTGGAGAGGGTGACTTGTAAAAAGTACCCACCATCGGTGATCGAACTGCATGTCCCGCGAGATTTTCGCTTGGTGCAACGGCTTCCGCAATTGCAGGGGCTGCAGGGACAACAGGAGCTGCAACCATCTGTGGCGCCGCCACGGCAAGTTGTGGTTGTAAGATATTTCTGCTGATACGAACAGACTCTTCCCCTTCACATATTTCTATCTCTGCAATATCAGACTCTTCTAATAACTCGATCAGTTTTTTTACTTTGCGTATATCCATAGTTTTTCTCTTATTTTTAATTTAAATGATTATTCATGATTGTTATTCGTTAAATATTCTAATGCGGCATCAATAGCTAATACATAACTCTGTGCCCCAAAACCGCTAATGACACCTACGGCGATATCACTGAAGAAAGAATGATGTCGAAAGGGTTCTCTGGCGGCAGGGTTAGACAAATGAATTTCTATAAAGGGTATGGCCACAGCTAATAATGCATCACGCATAGCGACACTGGTATGAGTAAAAGCAGCCGGATTGAGTAGAATAAATTGTGTCTCATCATTCAAACAATGCTGAATCCGTTCAACCAGAGCGGATTCAGCATTGCTTTGAAAACTATCAAAACGATGACCCGCACTGCGTACCTGATTTTCTGCACGGGAGACTATCTGTGCCAAAGTATGGCCGCCATAAATTCCGGGTTCTCTTTTGCCTAACAAGTTTAAGTTGGGGCCGTTAAGGAGGAGAATGGCTGACATAGGGCTAATTGCTCTTAAATTGTAGAGATTGACGGTTAAAATGTTAAATCTGAGTGTAATGTCTCATTTTGCTCCTATCGTTTTGAAAAGTCTAGCGATAACCGAAGATGAAGCACTTGGTTTGACCAGTTAATGGTATTTAAGGGGTAATTGGCTAATTTTTAGCGAATTTTATCGAAGTTAGCCATACTCATTGTTAACTGTTTTCATTATGCTTGATGAGATAATAAATCTCTTGGCAATTGGGTTAGCTTAGATTAGAATTTTGAAGATGCAAAAAAAGACTAAGTTAACTGCTTTGCAACAACAAATTTGTTGGAAAAAAGCCACTGAAAAACCGTTTACAGGTGAATATTGGAATCATTTTGAAATGGGTCAATATCATTGTGTTAATTGTTTCCAGCCATTATTTTCCAGTGAAGCAAAATTTGATGCTGGTTGTGGCTGGCCCAGTTTTTCCGAAGCACTCGACGAACAAAACATCAAAAAAGTAATTGACCATAGATTGGGTATGAAACGCCTGGAAATATGCTGTCATCACTGTGGATCACATCTGGGACATGTATTTGATGATGGTCCCTCAGCCGAAGGTTTGCGCTATTGTGTGAATTCAGCATCGCTGTCGTTTGCAAAGTCTGAAAATAATAAAGCTGAGAACGAAAATAGAAGTTCTTGAAATTTTTTGCTGGATAGTCAATTATAGTGGAAATAAATACCATCCCGGGACAGCATCATGATAAGGATCATCCTTAAGCAACTATATCTTATATTTATACTTCTCAATCTGTGGACTCTCAATGTTGAGGCGAAGCGTTTACCGATTGAAGCTTATGCCAGTTTACCCGAAATAAGTTATGTCAAGCTCTCGCCAGATGGAATGAAAATAGCGGCTTTACTCAATATTAAAGTAAAAAACAAAATAAAAACTGCAGTCAGTATTATCGATCTTTCAACTGGCAAAGAGACTATCCCCGTATTGACCGATAATAAAAAATTCATTTTAAATGCACTGACCTGGGCAAATAATGACTTGCTCCTCATCGCAGCAACTTACCCAGAATCCTGGTCTGGTACAAAAATTACTGAGAGTCGATTATTAAAGTACCATTTAAAAACTAAAAAAATTGGTTATGTATTATCCAGACATTTCTTGAAAAGGTTGAAATATATTCCACAAAACCAATCAAAAATTATTGATATTCTTGCAGATGAAAAAAATTATATTCTCATGGAAATCGCTGGGCATGAAAGCGCACAAGAACCGAGCGTCGTTAAAATCAGTCTGGGAAAAGGGAAAACCCGATACATTCAGCCAGCAAAAAAACATATTGTAAATTGGGTTCTGGATCAGCAACATCGCGTAAGAATAGGGATTTATCGAAAGGAATCAAACTATATTATTTACCAGCTAACGGATAAAGCTAAGATGAAAGCTTTATGGAAATTCCCTGCTTTTTCCAGAAAAGAAGTTTGGCCGTTAGGATTTGGAAGCGATCCTGATGAACTTTATGTGAAAGCGCTCAAAGATGACAATATGGCAATCTATAAAGTTAACTTGAAGTCCCCCACTCTTGAGAAGATATTGGTTGCCAAATCGAATCATACTATCGACAAAAATTTGTTTTTTTCCGGGAGCGTAGATAGATTTAATGGCTGGGAGAAGGAATACGCAGATATAGAGAAAAATTTGAATAAAGCGTTGCCAGGCAAAAGAAATCGTATTGTCAGCTTTAGCGCAGACAAAAAACGCTATATTGTCTATTCGACCAGTAGCACAAGTCCTGGGATTTTCTTGCTCGGTGATCGGAAAAAAAACAGCTTGATGAAAATTTCAGAACAATACCCAGCACTTAAATCAGCATACCTTTATCAAAAAAAACGTATTGAATACCGTGCACGTGATGGCTTGGTTATCAATGGTTATCTTACATTGCCCGATAATCCTGAAAAAAGAAAATTAGCCACAATCATTTTTCCACATGGCGGGCCTATCTCTTTTGATGATGCAGATTTTGATTATTGGACACAATTTTTTGTCAGTAGAAATTACGCGGTTCTTCAAATGAATTTTCGTGGCTCTTCGGGTTATGGATACGAATTTATGGCGGCAGGTTTAAAAGGTTGGGGTCTTGCGATGCAGGACGATGTAGAAGATGCCACCAAATGGATAATTAATAAAGGGATTGCAGATCCAAAAAAAATCTGTATTGTTGGTGGCAGTTACGGCGGTTATGCGGCACTGATGGCAGCGGTTAAAACCCCTGATCTATATCAATGCGCGATTAGTATTGCCGGTGTGAGTGATTTGGCTTATATGGTGAGAATGGGGCGGCGTTTTAATTCTTATGATGTATTAAAAAAGCAAGTGGGTGAAGATCGCGAACAGTTAAGAAAAACATCACCAGTTAATTTTGCTGATGAAATTAAAATTCCCATCTTGTTAATTCATGGTAATAAGGATCGAGTTGTGAATGTTATACAGAGCCAAAAAATGCGCGATGCTTTGAAAAAAAGCCACAAAAAATTCCAATATATTGAATTGGAAAATGGCGATCATCACCTTAACAATAATGAAAACCGCATTAAAACTTTTAAAGCAATGGCCGCCTTTTTAAGGAAGTACCTGCACCCTTAAATTTCCATATAGCACGGGATCAGGTTGAACAATTTTCTCATTAAGGTTTTATCTGCTGGCGTAAAAAATTAAGTAGCCATTTCATGCCTATAAAACTGTGGGGTTGATTTTTTAGGGAGTCAATTCCTTCGATGACTCTAGCTGGGGGAATTATATCTTTGCGACGTTTAATTAATGCGTGTGAATAAGCTCGGGAAAATTCTGGGTGCCCCTGTATGCCAAGGAAATTATTTCCCACTTGAATCATGCTGTAACGACAAAAATCATTGCAGGCTAAAACACGACTTTCAGGTGGCAACTCTACAATTTGATCTTGATGACTGACAACCAAATCCAGCGTGGGTTGGAAAGGTGTCATCCAGTCACTTTTTTGCAGGAGCTGATTTGATTGCACACCTATGCCCCAGCCTTTGTCGGAGCGTTGTACCTTTCCACCTAGTGCACGGGCGATAAGCTGGTGACCAAAGCAAATACCCACCAGTCCTTTTCCGGCAGTATAAAGTTCCTGAATAAAAATTTCTAACTGTTCGATCCAGGGCTGAGTATCATTTACTCCCCATTTGCTGCCCGTGATCATATAGCTATCACAAACATCAATTTGTGCAGGAAGATCGCCATCGATGACTAAAAAATTTTTTATTTCAAGCTTGGGATCAACTTCAAGCAAACAGTTTTCAAACATTTGCGGGTAATCAGCAAACTCGGTTTGCAGTGTGTTGTGCACATGATCACAAACCAGAATGCCGAGCTTCATAAATTACCTTTAACCGCTGAGATAAAAATATCGGTATATTGCATTGAACTCAAGCTGATGGGATTGCCTGCTGCGCTTGGATCGTTGTAGGCCATTTCGCCTACTTCATCGGCCCGATCACAGTTAATGTTGATTTCTGCCAATGTGTGCGGGATACCCAGTTGTTGTCTCAAGTTGACTACCCAAGCCAGAAAAGCCTCAAAAGAGCTTTCAGGGAGTTCAATAAATCGGGCAAGGCGTGCAATTCGAGCAGCAATTTTATCTTGATTCGCTTTGAGGACATAAGGCATTAATATCGCGTTGAGTAAACCATGATGAGCGTTATACAAAGCGCCCAGGGGGTGTGCCAACGCATGCATCGCACCCAGTCCACGTTGAAATGCAGTCGCCCCCATTGTTGAAGCGACCATGATTTGGGCGCGGGCTTCGATATCATCACCATTGGCAGTGACACGCGGCAGGAAGTTTTTAATAAGACGAATTGCTTCCATGGCAATGCCTTCAGCCATGGGATGAAAATAAGTGGCGCAATAAGCCTCCAGAGCATGAGAGAAAGCGTCCATGCCAGTGGCGGCAGTGAGTTTGGCTGGTAAGCCTGTGGTTAATTGTGCATCTAAAATAACTAATGCTGGCAGCATCTTCGGATGAAAAATGAGTCGTTTAAGATGATGTTGAGTATCGGTTATCACCGAAGCGCGGCCGACTTCTGAACCGGTACCGGCGGTGGTGGGTATAGCGATCACGGGTACCATTTTTGTGGTATTTACGCGCAGCCAGTTATCGGCGATATCCTCAAAATCCCACAAGGGTCGATCCTGTCCCACCATCAGGGCGATGGCTTTGGCTGCATCCAATGCTGAACCGCCACCAAAGGCAATAATACCGTCGTGTTTTCCTTGTTGAAAGGCGGCGACCCCGGCGGTGACGTTTTCTGCAGTGGGGTTACTGATGATATCAGAGAAAATTGCACAGCTCAGGTCCGCTTTGAGACAACTTGCCAAAGCTGCTTCCAGCATAGGCATAGCAGCAAGACCCGGATCGGTAATGAGCAAGGGCGCTTGCATTGCTAATTCTTTACAAGCGGCAGGCAGTTCGTTAATGCGTCCGATGCCCTGACGAATGTTTGTCGGATAATTCCAGTTGGCAGTAAATTTATTCATATCCATCAGATACCCTCATCATTCAGTTTTCAGATGAAAAGACTTCGGTCGAGTTAAAGAGTGATAACCCAGTGTGGACAAGGTACAACCGCGTCCAGAATTTTTAACGCCTACCCAGGCTAGTGCAGGATCGAGATAATCGCATCGATTAACAAAAAAAGTGCCAGTATTGAGTTGCTCACCAATGGCAATGGCAGCGTTTATATCTGTACTAAATACCGAAGCGGTCAAGCCAAATTCAGAATCATTCATTAACGCAACAGCCTGTTGATCATCGGTCACTTTCATAACGCCTACTACGGGGCCGAAACTTTCTTCGGTCATCAGGCGCATACTATGATCGACCTGGGTTAACAACTGTGGAGCCAGATAAGCTGTACCGGGCTGATCGAGCGGAAAATTTGCAGTATCAATATGGGCGATGGCGCCGGCTTTAAGCGCATCATTTATTTGGTCACGAACAAACTGGGCGGCGGATGCTTTCACCACAGGACCCAAAGTTGTCTCTGGCTGGTCAGATCGCCCTAATTTGTACGCATTGATCAGTGCCACCGCTTTTGTCACAAATTGATCGAATACGGGTGATGCGACATAGATCCGTTCAATGCCACAGCAAGATTGTCCCGAATTAAAAAAAGCACCATCCATACAACTTTCAACAGCATAATCGATATCGGCATCTGCTCTGATGTAAGCAGGATCTTTGCCTCCTAGTTCTAAACCCACACCGATAAAACGGCCACTAGCGGCTTTTTCGACCATTTCCCCGCCGGCAACTGAGCCGGTAAATGCAACATAGTTAATCAACGGGTTTTTGATCAGACGTTCAGTTTCCAGATGACTGAGATGGAGATATTGAAAAACGCCGGAAGGTAGTTCAGCCAGCTCGAATGCTTTGGCAAATTGTTCTGCACATAAGGGTGTTTGTGCAGAATGTTTTAAAATGACAGCATTGCCCGCCATAATGGCGGGTATTATACTATTTACAGCGGTTAAGTAGGGGTAATTCCAAGGTGCAACAACAAATACGATGCCTAATGGTTCATGTTTGATATAGCGTTTGAAACCGGGTTTTTGTTCCTGCTCCAGCGTAGCCAAAGCCTGCTCGGCAATATCGATCATGTAGCGGGCACGTTCAGCCATACCGCTGACTTCACCTTTGGCATATTGAATCGGTCTACCCATCATCCAGCATAATTGGTTGGCGATTTCTTCTGTATTGGCAACAAATGCATCGACCATTCGATGACAAACAGCACGACGTTCAGCGTTTGAAGTCTGCTGCCACAGTGCCTGTGCTTTAAATGCTTTTTCAAGGGAACGATCTATTTGCTGCTGTTCTGCCAATGGCCGTTCAACATAAATTGAGTTATCAATGGGTGAGCGGGTGGTTTGCATATTACTCATACTGTTACTCTTATTCAGATGCTTAAAATACTTTTTGCTTCAGACTTTAAATCTTGCTGATTCACTTCAATAAATTCGAGCACTAAAGTTAAATGATTTCAAAATAACGTTCCAGTTCCCAGTCAGAAACATGTTGACGATATTCTCGTTCTTCCCATTCCCTCGAAGCGGCGAAATGCGCGACAAAGTCATGACCAAACAACTCCTTGGCAACGCTCGATTGTTTTAACCTGTCGGCCGCTTCGAATAAAGTGCGAGGCAGAGAAATTTCAGCGGCTTGTGCTTGCGCATAGGCGTTACCTTTGACTTGAGGAAAAGGTTCCAGTTTATGCTCAACACCATAAATGCCCGATGCGAGCGCAGCCGCTAATGCCAGGTAAGGATTGGCATCGGCTGATCCGAGTCGATATTCAAGGCGCTGAGATTTTGCCGAGCCAGGAATAACCCGCAGCGCAGTCGTTCGGTTTTCTATTCCCCAGGTGGCATCAAGTGGTGCCCATTGTCCTGGAACCATCCTGCTATAGCTGTTCACCGTTGGTGCAATCATGGCTAAAAATTCGGGCATGTAGCGCTGTTGACCCGCGAGAAAATGACGTTGAATATCACTCATATGATATTTTTTGCTGGCATCATAGAATGCTGAATTACCCTGGCTATCCTGCAATGAAATATGGATATGACCACTTTGACCTGGTAAATCTTTTGACCATTTCGCCATAAAGGTGGCCATCATGCCATGTCGTTGAGCCCAAACTTTGAGAAAGGTTTTAAATAATGCGGCCTTATCGGCGGCGTCACTGGCATGGTCATAGGTTAAAGCAGCTTCAATAACACCGGGACCGGTTTCCGTATGCAAACCTTCGATCGGAAAATCCATATCTTCTGCAAGCTTGAGGATTTGATGATAAAGATCAGCATGAACCGAATTTCGTAGCATGGAATAACCAAAAAAGCCCGGGGTTATCGGCTGGAGATTTTTAAAACCCTTTTCACGTACACTGTCGGGGGTTTCATTAAACATGAAAAATTCGTATTCAAAGGCTGCGTAAACATCAAATCCATTATTTTTTGCACGTGCGATGACCCGACGTAACAGCCCTCGAGAACAGAGCGGTTCGGCTGATTCACAAAATTCGGCGATGAAAAGTAACATTTCACCTTCGAAAGGTACGGCCCGACAACTACTTGGAATCACTCTAACGGGTGCATCCGGGTAGCCGGTATGCCAGCCGGTATAACTGACATTATCATAGAGCTGATCATTCGAGTCCCAACCTAAAATGACGTCACAAAAAGCAAAACCGTGTTCAAGTGATGAGAAAAATTTTTCTTTACTCATATACTTTCCACGCATCACACCGTCGATATCAAACAGGCCGACCTTGATGTGGCTTAGCCCGCGTTGCTCAACAATTTGTTTGGCATCAGCGACAGTTTTAACTGATCTTGGTTCTAACATAATATCCCCTCATCTTTATTCATGCTGGTTTTGTCAGTGGTAAATTGATTTAGTTCAAATTGGCTTCTGCTTGCGAAATAGCGGCAAATTCTTCTTCTGGCACTTTGGCGACCAGATGATGGCGACTGTAAATAGCGAAATAAGCCACTAATATAGCGTAAAAAATAGCAGACCACAGCGCAGCCTCAAGACTCACCACAAAGGTACTGATAAAGGCACCGATGGCCAGAATAAAAGCAATGCCAGTTGTTACGATACCACCAGGGGTACGGAAAGGTCGCTCGAGATCCGGTTCTTTGATGCGTAAGATAATGTGGGATAACATCATCAATGCATAAGAAATGGTGGCACCGAAAACAGCCATGGTAATCATCAGATCCCCCTCACCTGTGAGTGATAATAAAAAACCGATGATGCCAGGAATAATCAAGGCGTAAGTGGGCACTTTTCTTTTGCCTGTCACCGACAAAAATCGCGGCAGGTAACCTGCACGTGAGAGCGCAAAGACCTGTCGTGAATAGGCGAAAATAATAGAAAAGAAACTGGCTATCAAGCCGAATAACCCAACAACATTCACAAATTTTGCGATGAAAGCATTTTCGCCATAAACAATTTGTAAGGCACCAACTAATGGTGTGCCATGATCTTTCATGATCTCTGAGCCAGCGACTCCAGGGGCAATAAATAACACCAATGCCGCAAAGACCAATAAAATACTCATGGCGGCAATAATACCTTTGGGTAGATCTTTTGCTGGATTATTAGTTTCTTCAGCAGCCAAGGGCACACCTTCTACAGCTAAAAATAGCCAAATGGCAAAAGGAATAGCACTCCAAATTCCGAGATATCCATTGGGCAAAAAGGTACTGGCTCCAAGTGCTTCGTCGTTTACGGCGATATCCAGCAGATTATTGATATCAAAATAGGGAATTAATCCCAGCGCGAAAACCAATAACGCGATGACGGCAATGGCGGTAATCCCCATCATGATTTTAAGTGCTTCACCGGCACCCAGTAAATGAATGCCCACAAAAATAATATAGCTGGTGGCATAAACCACAGGTCCACTAAAACCAAAAATTTCGTTGACGTAGGCACCTATAAAAACCGCAATAGCGGCGGGTGCAATGGAATACTCTAACAAAATGGCGGTTCCAGTGAGAAATCCACCCCAGGGACCCATGGCACGACGGGCGAAACTATAACCACCACCGGCGGTTGGCAGGGAAGCTGAGAGTTCAGCCAGACCAAAAACCATGCTGCTGTACATAATGGCGACTACAATTGTGGCAATCAACATGCCGCCGAAGCCACCCATTGCCAAACCAAAATTCCAGCCGGCAAAATCACCGGATATCACATAAGAGACACCCAGACTTGCCAGTAAAACCCAACCGGCCACACCCTTTTTAAGTTGTCTGTTTTCCAGATAGTTTGCCGCGACTTCTTCGTAATCCACGGTTGTATTTTTTTTAAAATTTGACATGGTTTTTCTCTGGTTATTTTTATTGTCAGGATGATTTCTTCAATTTCTTGTCAGTGGCTATTTTGCGGTAGTTATGCCAGCAAAAAATCACCTGATAAGACCCGCTAAATTATTGCACGTTTTGTGCAGTCATCCATACTATTATTAGGCCATTATTAGAATAATATCTTTGACTGTGTTTGCAGCTCGAGATAACCTGATCATTTTAAATTAGACTGATGAACGCACAAGGATTTCAATCATGGCGACAGCCATATTAATTATACTGGATGGTTTGGGTGTGGGTGGTGCACCGGATGCAGATGTTTATGGCGATCTTGGTAGTGATACCTTGGGCAATATGTCCCGTTCTGTCGGCGGTTTAAATCTTCCTCAATTAGCTGCTTTGGGTCTTGGAAATCTGGCCAATATACTGGGGGTTGCAGCGGTAGAGAATCCCCGTGCTGCGTATGGACGGTTGCAAGAGGTCAGTGCAGGGAAGGATTCAACTACCGGTCATTGGGAGTTGATGGGCGTGGTCACGGAGGTGGCATTTCCGACCTACCCGGATGGATTTCCTGCTACGCTGTTGAGGCGATTCACTGAGCATACCGGTTTTGGGGTTTTGGGAAATAAAGCTGCAAGCGGGACGGATATTATTGCCGAGTTAGGGGATGAGCATTTGGCAACAGGCAAGTTGATAGTTTATACTTCGGCGGACAGTGTTTTTCAGATTGCGGCCCATGAAAAAGTGTGTGATCTTGAGACCTTGTACGCTGTTTGTGAAATGACGCGTGAATTGCTCCAACCCCCTCACAATATCAGCCGAGTCATTGCCCGTCCTTTTACAGGTAAATCAGGTGCGTTTGAACGGACGCCCTATCGTCATGATTATTCACTCGATCCACCGCAGACAATGTTATTACCTGGATTGCAAAACCAGGGTGTGGTGGTGCATGCCATTGGAAAAATAGTTGATTTGTATAATGGTGTAGGCATTACGCACGCTCAGAGCGCACTTAACAATACCGAAGGGATGGCCAGGTTGGACGCATTGTATAGTCAAAAGTCGGATAAAGATCGTTTGTTAATGCTCAATTTGGTGGACTTCGATATGCTCTGGGGACATCGGAATGATCCGTCAGGTATGAAAAAAGGGTTAGAGGCTTTCGACCATTGGCTGAAAAGTTTTCTCACGCAAATGCAACAACATGATCTGTTACTGATTACGGCTGATCATGGCAATGATCCGACCACACCAACAACAGATCATTCTCGTGAGCAAGTGCCTATATTAGCGTATTTAGCTGGATATCCAGGTGGACAGGATATTGGTATACGACAAGGTTTTATGGATGTTGGTGCGACTATTGCGGATTTTTTCAGTTGCTCTTTACCTGAAAATGGCCATAGTTTTTTTGCTGATTTACAGTGAAAAAAATTTAAATTGATTGTAACGGTTGCAATGAACAGAGCAGATTGAAACTTGTGTTGAAGTAGATTTAAGGAGTTATAAAGATGAAGAAGATAGCAGTTATCGGTAGTTTTGGACAGGATATGATCATGCAGGTTAGCCATATCCCTGCGCGTGGAGAAACCGTGGGAGAAGGCCGATTCTCACAGGCTTTTGGTGGCAAAGGTGCAAATCAGGCTTTGGCCGCCTGTCGATCAGGTGGTCAGGTTGTTTTTGTGGCTTGTGTGGGTAAAGACCGCGCTGGAGACAGTGCAATCAAACTGTTTAATGATGAGGGCATCGATACCCAATTTATGTCTCAGATCGATGGCGAAGGTACAGGAACTGCATTAATATTTGTCGGTGACGATGGTGAAAATTCGATAACAGTTGCTCCCGGCGCTAATTACCAACTCAAGGAGCAACAAATTGATGCGGCTGAAGCGGTGATAAAATCCGCAGATATTATTTTGCTGCAATTGGAAATTCCCATGTCAACAGTCGAGTATGTTTTAGCAAGAGCGCAACAATGGAATATCCCGGTGGTTTTAAATCCTGCACCAGCCAAACCGCTCACGGATATGGCTTTACAGCGCTTGCATACACTGATAGTGAATGAAACTGAGGCTGAGATAGTCAGCGGAAAAAAACTCACCGATGCGGATTCAGTGGCGCAAATCGCCCGGCAACTACTCGACAAAGGTCCTAAAGTTGTCATTATTACTTTAGGCGCGGCAGGCGCTTATGTTGCCAGTGAGGACTTTAATGGTATTGTTCCTGGAAATAAAGTTGTAGCGTTAGATACCACCGCCGCTGGCGATGTGTTTTGTGGTGCTCTGGTAACTGCGCTTTGCAATAACGTGCCTATAGCGCAAGCGGTAAAATTTGCCAATGCCGCCGGTGCAATCGCCGTCACCCGTCTGGGCGCACAACCCTCGGTTCCTTATCAGACAGAAATAGAAACATTTTCACAATAAACCTGCCAAGCTTGGATAGGGAGGTAATCCTGCTTTAAACTATTGGTAGGTTAATATTCAGTCGTAAAAATGCACTCAATATTATTTTTTTAGTTGCTGAATCCCGATGCTTTTAAAATAGGGTTTAATGAGTGAATGGACCTTTCCTATGCAAAAAATTTCATTTCAAAAGAATTACTTTAATTATCCACTTCATAATTAACCTTCTAACTAATTGATTTAATGGGCTTTCAAGTTTCTTCAAACTTTTTCAAAGTGATTTCAAGCTACTGACAAAAATAATCCTTATTTTAACCTAGGCCGAAGTTTAATTTTTTTTAAACTTCGATAATTTATTAAAAGAGAAAAATAATTTTATCAGAGTACATCGGTGTTCAAAGTTAAAATAATACCAATGCAAACAGTCAAAAGACAATATCTAAAGGCTATTTAAAAAATTGTTTTCTGAGCAGGTTTTAAGATTTGAGCTGTGGGTAGAGGTGTACTGTTTTTAAACCTAGGAGAAAATCATGAGAATAAACAAAGCACAAATATTGTTGCTGGCCAGCCTATTGTTGATCTGGCTTCCTGTACAGGCTGCAAATGAGTGTACCACGTTGATAATCAAACCGAATAATATACCGTTACCATCGAACATGAATAAAAACAGCTCAAAATCTTATAATTTGACCATCAAGAAATTACAGCCGATTGGCTATGACATCATGGCTTTGGTAAAGATGGGGGCTCATCCAATTCCTTATTTTATAGCTTCTGGTCAGACATTTATTGCAACTGAAGGATCGATATTAAAGAAAAT
>CAZKUH010000016.1:0-14683 GCA_964555895.1 uncultured Enterobacterales bacterium | reverse complement strand
GGCAGGGTAAACCCCACCTGAAGCAAGACCAAATAGGGATCCTGAGTCGTGGCCCGCGATGGATCCGGGTAGGTTGCTCGAGCATTATGGTGACGTAATGCCTAGATGAATGACTGCTTTAGACAGAATCCGGCTTATGGCCAACTCCATTTTATTCCCACTGAAACCGGCATTTTCAAGTAGCACGGGTATAAATGAGCAATATAACTCGTTGAACAACGTAGGTTTTGCCAGTCCACTGAAGTTTTTTCCAATAAATTTATTATTGAGGACAAAACAGCCCATTTCTTCACCACTTCTAATACTTTACTTTAACTTCACTCTCTAACACTGTGATTTAATTTTAATAGTTATTTTATTTTTTTCTAAATATTAACAATATCATCTAAGTCATTGTGTTATAAGGAAGAATCCCTCCAAAATTATCACTGAAAGCCTTGACAGTTGGTGGCTTGACTACCTATAGTGTCATATAGTGGATCAAAGTGACATAGAATGGATCAGAATTTACAATATTCACACAATCATAGAAATCTGATCAATGCGTTCCATTTAAATAGATAAAGAAACAGGCTGGGGAGGCTGTTAATAGTGTTTCGAGGCGCAAATGCAATCAATCTGGATGCGAAAGGTCGTATCGCTATGCCGGCACGTTATCGTGAACAGCTGGTGGTTGAATGCGCCGGTTCAATGGTTATTACCAAAGATTTATTCGACCCTTGTTTATTATTGTTTCCTTTGACTGAATGGCAATCGTTGGAAACCAAACTTGCGGGTCTTTCAAGCACCAATCGTCAACATCGAGCCATCAAACACATTTTGCTCGGACACGCCACCGATATAGAGCTCGACAAAAATAACCGTTTTATCATCCCGCCTTCCTTAAGACAGTTGGTTGGTCTGGATAAACACCTATTTTTAGTGGGTAATGGACGTTCATTTCAAATTTGGGATGAGTCTCAATGGAACACCCAAATAAAGGATGATCTGAAGCTGGTTATCGATCAGTCGCTCGAAAGTGAACCATTACCAGATTTGTCATTTTAGCGATGAATACCTCAACACCACACCAGTCGGTGTTACTAAAAGAGGCGGTGGAAGCGTTGACGATTAAAGCAGATGGTCTTTATCTGGATGTGACTTTTGGTCGTGGTGGTCATTCACGGGCGATATTAGAGCAACTGGGTGAGCGTGGCACTTTGCTGGCGATAGATCGTGATCCAGAGGCCATTACCTTTGCAAAAAAGACATTTGGCCAGGATCGCCGATTTATTATTGTACACAATGCTTTTGCCAACCTGAAAGCGATTATCGCTGCTAAATCATTGTTGGGGAAAGTCGATGGCATTTTAATGGATTTTGGTGTTTCTTCCCCCCAACTCGATAAAGCCGAAAGAGGCTTCAGCTTTTTACGAAACGGTGCTTTGGATATGCGTATGGATACCTCTACTGGAATAAGTGCAAAGGATTGGCTGGCTGAGGCGGACGAAAAAGAGATTGCTAAGGTATTGTGGCAATATGGTGAGGAACGATTCAGTCGGCGTATCGCTAGGGCAATTGTCAATAATAGGCAATCTCGACCCATCGAAACCACCCATCAGCTCGCAGATATTATTGTCGCAGCTGTACCCAAAAAAGATAAACATAAACATCCAGCCACCCGAAGTTTTCAGGCGATTCGTATCGCCATAAATGATGAATTAAAAGAAATTGAAATGGTACTCGATGCGGCTATCGAAGTTTTGTCTCCGGGAGGTAGATTGGTGGTGATCAGTTTTCATTCTCTGGAAGATCGTATTGTTAAAAGATTTATCAGAGACAATACCCGAGGAATAAAAGTACCCAGAGAAATTCCGCTTACAGTTGAGACTGTGGGGCCACTGAAAGGACTGGGTAAGGCGATCAAAGCAACGAATGATGAAATAAATAACAATCCTCGAGCTCGAAGCGCGGTTTTAAGAATTGCTGAAAAAAGAGCAGAAAATAACGCACAGCAAAGCGGGTAAAAACAATGATGGAAGAAATGTCATGAAAAAACCACTAAGTTTGATTCAACTTATTGTTTATGATCTATTCAGGAAGTACTGGGTGTTAACACTACTGGCAATATTTTTAACTATCAGTGGGATTGGTGTGACCTGGGCCGCGCAACAAAATCGGGAATTGAATGCACAATTAGCTAGATTAATCGCTGCCCAGAGAAACCTGGATATAGAATGGCGAAAATTACGTTTGGAACATCGTTCACTTGCTGAACATTCACGTGTTGAACAGTTGGCCAGAGAGCGGTTAAAAATGGTTCCTGTCACAGCAAGCAAGGAAACTGTTATTAGATGAAGGGTTTTGATGAAACGCAAAGGCTGGCTCAGACTATGGTGAAAAAACATCGAGCCAATAAAAAGGTGGATAAAAATAATCCTCAATTTTTGCGTGGAAGATTTCTTTTTTTTGTCATAATGCTTTCCTTATTACCGGCAGCTGTTTTTGTTCGTACAGCCTACATACAATTATGGAAAGCTGACTTTTTGAAAGGTGAAGGAGATGCCAGGATTTTACGATTAAGCCGTCTCGAAGCATCAAGAGGTACCATCACAGATCGCCATGGAGAAGAATTAGCCGTCAGCATTCCGGCGAATTCTATCTGGATTGATCCGGTGCAGTTATTAGCTTCAATGGAAAAAGAACCACAACTATTTTTTAGCCCGGCATGGCGACAATTGGCCAAGCTGGTTAACGAAAAACCGCAGAAATTAATCAATTGGGTTAAGTTGCGCGCAAAAAAACGTTTTATCTATCTAAAACGCCATATTAACCAACAACAATCTCAAATTGTAAAGGCCTTAAAAATACCGGGTATTCATTTACTCGCTGAGTCGAGACGATTTTATCCTGCAGGAGAAGTTTTTTCCCACGTCATCGGTTTTACCAATATTGATGGCAAGGGGTTGGAAGGAATAGAAAATGCCTTCAATAAAGTTTTAGTGGGAAAAGCTGGACAAGTGTTGGTGCAGCGGGACTTATTGGGTAATGTGATTGATGAGAGGAAAATACTAAAAGCGCCTGAGAATGGGCAAAATATTACCTTGAGTCTTGATGCCAGAATTCAGACCATTGCCTATATCGAACTTAAAAAGGAGTTTGAGCGGGTAAAAGCAACAGCAGCATCGGCGGTTGTTCTGGACGTTAAAACCGGAGAAGTTTTAGCTATGGTAAATCAACCATCTTATAACCCGAACAACAGAAAGCACCTGGTTATTTCTGCATTAAGAAACCGCGCGTTGACAGATGTTTTTGAACCCGGCTCAACGTTAAAGCCATTCACTGCTTTAGCGGCCCTGGAAAGTGGTAAATTCAATACGCAAACCATGATTGATACAACCGCCATTAAAGTCAATGGATACTGGATCGGTCGAGAACATAATTATGGTTTACTCTCGGTTTCTGACATTATAAAAAAATCCAGTAACGTGGGTGTGACAAAAATGGCATTAGCATTACCCACGGATGATTTTCTTGAGCTATTCCACAAACTAGGCTTTGGAAGCGATACTGGATCAGGATTCCCTGGAGAAAGTAGTGGTCAATTTAAAGATAAATTACGTTGGTCAGACATTGATAAAGCAACCCTTTCGTATGGTTACGGTATCAGTGTTACTGCATTACAACTGGCTCGTGCTTATGCAGTTTTAGGTGCAGGCGGTGAACTCCGACCGGTAAGCTTTTTACGTCAGGATGAGCCGGTAGAGAGTGAAAAAATTATTAGTAAATCTTCGACGGATGGTGTTCTACTCATGATGGAGCATGTACTTGATGATGGCGGTACAGGAATAAAAGCAAGAGTTGCCGGATATCGAGTGGCTGGTAAAACAGGTACGTCAATCAAAGCAAAATCAGGCGGTTACGGTGATGATTACATTGCGATTTTTGCAGGTATTGCACCCATAAGCGATCCGCGATTAGCCGTGGTGGTTATGATCGATAATCCACAAGGTGATGAATACTACGGTGGTGAAGTTTCAGCCCCGGTATTTTCAGCCATTATGGAACGAAGTTTACGCTGGTTGGATGTGCGACCAGATAAATATCAGCGACCTTTACTTGCCAGTCGGCAAGCAAAGCAGCCGGCAAAAGGAGTCAGGTAATGAAAAAATTTCCTGACTTTAACGATCTTGTTACACTAAAGACGCTCCAGAAAAATATTATTCAAAGGTGTAATGAAAATAAAAATGGGGTCGAAATTAAAGGTTTGTCTGTCAATTCTTCTGCTCAGATTAACGGACAGCTTTTTATCGCTATTCCAGGTGGTAATGTTGATGGTCGCGATTATATTGAACGAGCAGTTGCAGCAGGAGCGCGGGCAATTTTATTAGAGGAAAACGGTATAACCGGACCTCAGCAAAAAACTTTGGAAGCGCTCAATGTACCTTGGGCGACAGTGACTGATCTCACAAAAAAATTAATAGAAATTGCTGATTATTTTTACAGTTATCCCGGGGATAAATTAAAGCTGGTGGGTATAACCGGAACCAATGGCAAAACTTCAATTTGTCAGATTACTGCACAAATTATTAAAAACTTGACTGGTTGTTGCGGTCAAATGGGTACCTTGGGTAATGGTCTAGTTGGCGATTTGCAACCATCTTTAAATACAACTTCGGATGTCATTACAACGCGTAAAATATTTTCAGAAGTCGTCGAGGCTCAGGCTAAATTCATGTTGATGGAAATTTCATCACATGCTTTAGCACAGCAGAGAATAAAAGGGCTGGATTTCGCGGTGGCAGTTTTTACCAACTTAACTCAAGATCACCTAGATTATCATCATACACTTGAAGCTTATGCGGCAGAAAAAAGAAAACTGTTTACAGATTATAATCCCAAGTTTGTGGTACTTAATCAAGATGATGAATTTTCACGTAAGTTAATTGAAGATGAAGCCATTCAAGCGGAAAATATTATTTATAGTATTGAAAAAAATAATGCAACAAAATCTGTAGAAAATTTTAAGTTAGATAATACTTATAAAGTTATTGCCAGTCAGGTGGAAACTTTACCCTTTGGGCAAAGTTTTTTTCTACAGACGCCATGGGGCAATCAACAGATAACAATTTCGTTACTTGGAGAATTTAATTTATCCAATGTTTTGGCCGTTATTGCTATTTTGGGTTGTGTTGGTTTTTCCTTTGCGGAGATTGTCGCCGAAATTGAGAAAATTAACCCCGTGGCAGGGCGTATGGAAACTTTTAAGTATAAAAATAATCCTGTGGTTGTAGTAGATTATGCACACACACCTGATGCTTTGAACCAGGCACTCAAGGCGTTAAAAGCCCACTTTGAAGGGAAATTGTGGTGTGTTTTTGGCTGTGGTGGTGACCGGGATAGAGCTAAGCGATCGTTGATGGCTGCTGCCGTACAAAAAAATGCAGATTTTATAATTGTCACGGATGACAATCCTCGTTATGAAGATGGCGAGCAAATTGTTCAGGATATTTTAGCAGGGCTGAAAAATAATAAAAATGTCACCATAGAGAGAGATAGAAAAAAAGCCATAACGCAAGCTATAAAATTAGCGGATAGCAAAGATATCATCCTGGTCGCAGGAAAAGGTCATGAGGATTATCAGTTAGTCGCAGGAAAAACATTATCTTTTTCTGACAGGACATTGGTAAAAACTTTACTAAAGGAGTGCCACGAATGAGGTTATGGCTTTCTGAGGTAGCACAACTTTTTGGATATCCGTGGCGAGCTGAAAATTTGGTATGCACGGGCGTGAGTACCGATAGTCGTTCGACCCGAAGAGGCGATATTTTTATCGCTTTATCCGGCCAGAATTTTGACGGGCATGACTTCATTGAACAGGCATTTTCTCGTGGCGCGGTGGCAGCGATTATTTCAGCTAAAAGTGCCAGATTTCCTTTTATCAAAGTTGATAATACCCTGAAAGCCTTAGCTGTTTTAGCCAAGTATTGGCATCGGAAATGCCAAACGAATGGCAAAGATGGTAAAAAGGCCAACCAGACGATAGGTATTACCGGCAGTGTCGGCAAAACAACCGTTAAAGAAATGCTCGCAACCATGCTGGCAAATGAGGTGCCGATTTGTGTCACTAAAGGTAACTTCAATAATGCGATAGGATTGCCGCTTACTTTGTTGCACGAAAAGCCTGAAGATGCGGTG
The DNA here is from genome assembly GCA_964555895.1 of uncultured Enterobacterales bacterium. Taxonomy (GTDB): domain Bacteria; phylum Pseudomonadota; class Gammaproteobacteria; order Enterobacterales; genus DRNA01. The sequence goes on along the minus strand of CAZKUH010000016.1, from coordinate 8,506 downwards.
GCCGTGATTGAATTAGGTGCCAACGCCAAACATGAAATATCGGCGCTTTGTGATATAGCGCAACCAGATATCGGTGTTATAACGAGCATTGCCGAAGCGCATTTATGTGGCTTTGAGGATCTGCAAGGTATTGCACAGGCGAAGTCTGAATTATTTCAAAGTTTATCAGCCGAAGGTACGGCTATTGTTAATTTTGAAACACCATATTTATCTTTGTTGCTTGAGCATGCGGCACATTGCAAAACTATAATAGTTTCACAAAAATTTGTAAAGGAAGCCGACGTCTGGGCCGAAAATATTAACACTCTTAAGCAGGCGCTATCTTTTGATTATTGTAGCCGAACATACCATTTTAATGTCACGCTTTCCCTCATGGGGTTACATAATATCAGCAATGCTTTGTTAGCTATTACCGCTGTGTTTGCATTAGGTTTTAATGCTGAAAAGTTAGCAGCGAATTTATCAGCTATGGAATCAATCAAGGGTCGTTTAGTTAAACATGTAACCAAGAGTGGGCAATTGATTATTGATGACACCTACAATGCAAATCCGACTTCGGTGAAAGCAGCGATTGATTTTCTCAGTATATTTGCAGGAAGAAAAATTCTTGTTCTCGGGGATATGGGTGAGCTTGGAGAAAATGAAAAAGCACACCATACCTTATGTGGTCAATATGCTAAAAATGCTAGGATTGATGCTATATATTCGGTGGGTGATTTAGCCAAAGAAGCAACAAAAGCCTTTGATATAACAACTTTCGAGAATCATACGTTTAATAATAAAACAGAGATAGTCACAAATTTAGCTTGTGAAATAAAAAATAAAAGCACAATTCTGGTTAAGGGATCAAGGGCGGCAAGAATGGAACAGGTGGTAGTCGCGTTATGTCGGCTCAGCGATAATCTGCAAGAAAATAATAAAAATAATAAAAATATAAATGAGGAGTATATTTAATGTTGTTATGGCTCACCGATTATTTAACGCAATACTGGTCATTTTTTGGCGTTTTTCATTATTTAACATTACGCGCTATTTTAGGCGTATTGACGGCGTTGTTAATGTCATTACTAATTGGTCCTTCAATGATAAAAAAATTAAGTCAATATCAGATAGGCCAGACAGTCAGAAATGATGGGCCGCAATCTCATTTGGCAAAATCAGGCACGCCAACGATGGGCGGCGCATTAATTTTATTATCTATTATTTTGAGTGTCTTGCTTTGGAGTGATTTATCCAATCACTATGTTTGGGTGGCATTATTAACCACGCTAAGTTTTGGCACGTTAGGCTGGATTGATGATTATAAAAAATTAGTGAAAAAAGATCCAAAAGGACTGGCTTCTCGTTGGAAATTTTTCTGGCAATCGGTTTTTGCCATCATTGCTGGCGTTTATTTATATCAGAGTGCAACAATGGCGGTGGAGTTGGAATTAATCGTGCCGGTGTTTAAAGGGGTCGCCATTCCATTAGGTCTGGGTTATATCGTGGTGACTTATTTGGTGGTTGTGGGCTCTAGCAATGCGGTTAATCTCACCGACGGTTTAGATGGCTTGGCTATTATGCCAACGGTGATGGTGGCAGGTGCTCTAGGTATTTTTGCTTATGTCACTGGCAATGTAAAATTTGCTGAATATCTCTCCATTCCATTTATTCCTGGTACGGGAGAATTAGTTGTTATTAGTGGCGCTATTGCAGGAGCTGGCCTTGGTTTTCTTTGGTTTAATACCTATCCAGCCCAAGTTTTTATGGGTGATGTGGGTTCGCTAGGTCTAGGTGCGGCCCTTGGCATTATTGCAGTCATGGTGAGGCAGGAGATAACATTTTTTATTATGGGCGGAGTTTTTGTGATAGAAACCTTATCTGTCATTTTGCAGGTTGCTTCGTTTAAATTAACCGGTAAAAGAATATTTAAAATGGCACCGCTACATCATCATTTTGAATTAAAAGGCTGGCCAGAGCCAAGGGTGATTGTTCGGTTCTGGATTATTACCTTGATCTTGGTGCTAATTGGTTTAGCCACATTAAAGGTGAGATAACAGTGATAAAAATAGCGCAACCAATTTTTATTGTCGGTCTAGGAAAGACCGGCTTTGCTTGCCTGAATTTTTTAACTGAAAAAAACATACCTTTTACCGTGATAGACTCGAGAGACAATCCCCCGTATCTGCAAAAAACGCAACAAAAGTTTCCTGACGTGCACATAAAAACGGGGTCTTTAAATGATGCTGATTTACATAATGCCGCAACACTGATCCTTTCTCCAGGTGTTAATCCAAAGGAAGAAAATATTTCAAGGGCGATGCAAAATGGTGCGGCGGTTATTGGTGATATTGAATTATTTGCTATTTGGAACAACACGCCAGTGATTGCCATTACTGGCTCAAATGGTAAAAGTACGGTGACAAAATTGACAGCTTTACTTTTACAAGCGGTGGGTAAGCGTATTGCGATGGGTGGTAATATAGGCACTCCCGCTCTGGAATTACTTGCACAACCACAAGCTGATTTTACGATACTCGAATTATCCTCTTTTCAATTAGATAGTACGTTATCGTTGCAGCCAGTTGTTTCTGTTATATTGAATATTAGTCCTGACCATTTAGATAGATATGAACTTTTTGAACAGTATGTGTTGTCTAAATTGCGTATTATGCAACCCACTTCTATTGCTGTCATTCCACAATATCAAGCATGGAATATACCTAAAGTAAGAAAAAAAATCTGTTTTGGTTTTTCGCAGGAAAATGAATTTAATATTCAGAAAATTAATAATAAATACTGGGTTTCAGTCAGTAAGGAGCCATGGATGGCGCTGTCTGAAGTTCGACTGAGCGGTAAACACAATTGGTTAAATGTTTTAGCTGCGTTGACTATAATCAGGGCTGTAGGTATATCGATTTCTGGTGAAAATAAAAATAAATTACAACAGGTGTTAAAACAGTATGCTGGGTTACCTCATCGTTGTGAAACAATTGCCAGTCAAGATGATATTTTATGGGTTAATGATTCCAAAGCAACAAATGTTGGCTCAACTTTAGCCGCTATTGAGAGTTTTGCCGAAACGTTCTACAAAAAAATAGTGCTTATCGTAGGCGGGGATGCAAAAAATGCTGATTTAACGCCACTAAAGATCAGTATCGAAAATAATGTGTACCGATTAATAGCTTTAGGTCGTGATGGTTATAAAATTGCACAATTAATAAATAAGGTCCCCACTTCTATCGTAGCTTCAATGGAGCAAGCAGTGGCTAAGGCCGCTGAAATTGTACCTGAAAACGGAATGGTTTTGCTTTCTCCAGCTTGTTCAAGTTTGGATATGTTTGAAAGTTTTGAAGAACGAGGGAATATATTCTCGGCAGCTGTCAGGCGTATGGCAGCATGAACATGTCAGTGTTGATAAATAATAAAAAGGCTAAAGCCAAAAGTAATAGTAATGCTTACGCTTTGAACCAAACGAAATTGATCCAGCAGGGATTAACTTATGATCGTTGGTTACTCAACACAACATTTTTTTTGATGCTTCTGGGATTGGTAATGATTGCATCCAGTTCGGTACCTGTGGCCGAAAGACTCACCGGACAATCTTCATATTTTATCGTACGTCATGGTATTTATTTGTTGATAGCTTTGCTTATGGGTTTTGCAGTGATGCAGGTGCCTATCAAGCATTGGCAAACTTTAGGTCCTTGGTTGCTGGTTGGTGGACTCATTTTACTGATGTTAGTGCTGGTGGTTGGTCGAAGTGTTAATGGTTCTCAACGTTGGCTTGATTTAGGCTTGTTTACCATACAGGTTTCTGAATTGGTGAAATTATTTGTTGTCATTTATCTTGCGGGATACCTAGTGAGAAAAAGTGAAGAATTAAAGACGCAAATCCAGGGTTTTTTAAGACCACTATTTATCATGTTTCTGGTTACCGGATTGTTGTTAATGGAGCCTGATTTTGGTGCATCAGCAGTCATAGTTGCTACTGTTTTGGCAATGATGTTTCTCGCAGGAGCTAGGTTGTGGCAATTTATTATTTTGACTCTAGTGATTGCGGGGGCTTTGGCGTTGGTCGCCTTGACCCAGGAATATCGGTTACAAAGATTACAATCTTTTCTAAATCCCTGGCAAGATCCTTTTGGTAGCGGATATCAGTTGACGCAATCTTTGATTGCTTTTGGTCGCGGCGGAATTTTTGGTCAGGGCTTGGGAAATTCAATACAAAAACTGACCTATTTACCCGAGGCACATACCGACTTTATCGTTAGTATTATCGCTGAGGAAATGGGATTTATTGGCATTATTTTACTATTGATTTTATTCGTAATCATACTCACACGGGCATTAAAAATTGGCAATAACGCCTTAAAAAATGAATTGCCTTTTGGTGGCTATGTCGCCTATGGGTTAGGTTTTGGCATGTTTGTGCAGGCGATGGTGAATATCGGAGTCAGTTCAGGATTGTTACCGACGAAAGGGCTGACTTTACCTTTGGTCAGTTATGGCGGGAGTAGTTTGATTATAAGTTTTGTCAGTATCGCGTTATTGTTGAGAATAGACTATGAAACCAAAATAAAATTATTGGGTTTTAATAGCAAATTAGCAGCAAAAAAAACCAACAAAGTAACAGGTGGCCGACGAGTGAAAACGGTTAGCAGAACCAGTACAGGAGACAAATTAAAATGACTTTAATAAATCCTGTACTGCTCATCATGGCTGGTGGGACAGGGGGACATATTTTCCCGGGAATTGCCATTGCTGATACTTTAAAGGAAAAAGGTTGGCAGGTGCATTGGTTGGGCGCAAAAAACAGCATGGAAGAACAAATCGTCCCAGCTCATGATATCGCATTATCTGTACTAACAGTGACAGCGGTTCGTGGCACCAGTATAAAAAGAAAAATTTTAGCACCCGTGAGAATATTGCGTGCGATAGTCGAAGCAAAAAAACACATGAAAAATATTTCTCCTGATATAGTGCTGGGTATGGGTGGTTTTGCCAGTGGCCCGGGTGGGATTGCTGCCTGGTTAAGTCATATTCCATTACTCATTCATGAGCAAAATGCTATTGCCGGTTATACCAACAGAATTTTAAGTCATTTTTCGAAGATAATTGCTTGTGCTTTTCCAACGGTATTTCCAGCAAAATACCATGACAAAATAAGGCTCATTGGAAATCCTGTAAGGAAAGATATTTGTCGGATAGCTGAGCCTGAAATACGTTTGTGCAATAGGAACGAAAATTTAAGATTGTTGATCGTGGGTGGCAGTCGAGGGGCGCAAATTTTAAATAAAATAGTGCCGGAAAGTTTGAAGTCGAGTGAAAAAATATTTAGTGTACGACACCAGTGCGGGCAAAATAATTTTGCCACAGTCGATCGTAATTATGCTGCTGCGGTAACACAAGGGCATCAAATAACAGTAATGGATTTTATTCACGATATGGCTGAATCCCTGGCATGGGCAGATATCATTATCTGTCGTTCAGGTGCGTTGACGGTTTCTGAACTCATGTGTGTTGGTTTAGCTTCAGTACTTGTTCCATATCCATATGCAGTGGATGACCACCAAACAGCAAATGGTAAAATTCTCCAGGAAAAAAATGCGGCGATTATGTTTCAACAAAAGGATTTTACCGCGGAAAATCTACACCAATGTTTGAGAGACCTTTCTCATCAAAAGGTAAATGAGATGTCGCAAAAGGCCTTTGATGAAAAGGCTAAATTTGCCACCGAAAATTTGGCCCGGTTATGCGAGTCGTTGGTAGGAGGCAAAGCTGCATGAGTAATTTGGGTCAGATAAACAGCATTATGCTTGATTTTGCTAAACGCCGTCACATCTGTTGTATCCATTTTGTTGGCATTGGCGGTGCCGGCATGAGTGGGATTGCAGAAGTCCTACTCAATTTAGGTTTTGCCATAACCGGATCGGATATTGCTGAAAATAAATCAATTAAACATTTACGCACATTGGGAGCGAAAATATATATTGGTCATGCTGCACAAAATATTTCTGCATGTCAGGTTATGGTGCAATCTACTGCGATAGATAATGATAATATTGAGATTAGACAAGCATTAATCAATAAAATCGTGGTGATTCCACGTGCGGAAATGTTGGCTGAACTGATGCGTTTTAATAAAGGGATCGCGGTTTGTGGTACGCATGGAAAAACCACAACTACCAGCTTAATTGCCAGCATTTTTGCAGAAGCAGATTTTGACCCGACATTTATTATCGGCGGATTGCTGAATTCTGCCGGGAGTAATGCGCGTCTGGGTAAGGGTAAATATTTAATCGCAGAAGCCGATGAAAGTGATGCTTCTTTTTTACATTTGCAACCGTTAATTTCAGTGGTGACAAATATTGAAGCAGATCACATGGATACTTATGCGGGCAATTTTGATCAACTCAAACAAACCTTTATCGATTTTGTGCATAATTTACCTTTCTATGGGCTGGTGGTTTGTTGCATTGACGATAAAGTAATTCATGAAATTCGCGATGAGTTTCATCGTCCGATTGTAAGTTATGGTTTTTCTGAAAAAGCTGATTATCAGGTGCAGAATTTCAAACAAACCAGACTAAAAAGTGAATTTAGGATCTGTTTGCCCAATGGCGGTCTGAGCGACAAAATTGTACTGAATATGCCAGGCAAACATAATGTCCTCAATGCAGTAGCGGCCGCTGCGGTTGCTCTTGAAGAAGGGATAGCTATGTCGGGAGTGCAACAAGCGCTCGAAAAGTTTGAAGGCATTGCGCGTCGTTTTCAAACTTATCAGAACCTGGTAATTAACCATCACAAGATAACATTAGTTGATGATTATGGTCACCATCCGAGTGAGGTTCGCGTCACTTTGCAGGCTGTCAAAGCCGCTTATCCACATCGGCGAATTGTGTTGTTATTTCAGCCGCATCGTTATAGTCGCACCCGCGATCTTTATGAAGATTTTGTCCAAGTTTTATCCACTGCAGATGTGCTTTTGTTACTCGATGTTTATGCGGCTGGTGAAGAGGAAATTCCCGGGGCCGACAGTAAGTCGCTTTGCCGCAGTATTCGTCAAAGGGGGCGGCTGGAACCCATCTATATCGAGCATGAGAATGCCATTAATACTATTTTGAAAACGCAACTTAATGATAATGATGTGTTGGTGATGCAAGGGGCCGGATCGGTCGGGTTACTGGTGCAAAAAGTGATCAGCGAAGCGCAGGAGGCAATGGATGAAAACGCCTGAAAGTTTTGGTCGTGTTGCTGTTTTAATGGGGGGGTTTTCTGCAGAGAGAGAGATATCGCTCCTTTCAGGAGAAGCGATTTTTCATGGGTTGCTTAATGTAGGTGTTGATGCACATAAGGTCATCGTTGACAGAGATATTATTCGTCCCGTTTTAAACGGGGATTTTGATTTTGTATTTATTGCGCTACATGGTCGGGGCGGGGAAGATGGCATGATTCAGGGGGCACTTGAAGCGGCGGCTATTCCTTATTCTGGGAGTGGGATATTGGCTTCTTCATTAGCCATGGATAAAGATAGAACTAAAAATATTTGGCGAGCAGTTAAGTTGCCAACGCCTGCCAGTATTGTTGTAAAAAATAACCAACAACCAGATGCAGAAAAAATCAGTGAAATACTTGCCGCAGTGGGACCGGTTGTTTTTGTTAAGCCATCCCTTGAAGGGTCCAGTGTAGGGGTGAGTAAGGTTGATAATTCTGCTGACCTTCAAAAGGCTATTCATTTGGCGGCAAGTTTAAATAGTCCGGTACTTATTGAACATTTTGTTGATGGTGAAGAATTTACTGTTGCAATTTTAGGGGGGAAAGCGTTACCCGCAATACGCTTAGAAACACCGAGAGAATTTTATGACTATAAAGCCAAATATCAGTCGATTAATACGCAATATCATTGCCCTGCCAGTTTAAATGAAAATGAGCAGAAAGCTTTGGCGCAGCTATCAGAGGCGGCTTTTAAATCACTAGGCTGTAAAGCATGGGGTCGAGTTGATTTGATGCGAAATAGATTGGGTGATTGGCAATTATTGGAAGTCAATACTGTCCCCGGCATGACTGAAAAAAGTCTGCTACCTTTGGCCGCAGAAAAGTCTGGTATTTCTTTTGCTGATCTACTGCTGAAGATCATGAACTTTTCCTGTGAAGAGACGATACAATGAGCAGAAAAAGCAAAATGGCTACCACCAGAAAAAAACCACAGTCGGGCAATCGACTGTTGGAGTTTTTTTCAGCACTGACAGGTTTTTGGCCAGTGTGGATGGTGTTGCTCATCATCATCGCCAGTGTTATGGGTTTTCAATATTTAAATGAAAGTAACAACAACACTAAATTTATAAAAACTTCCTCGTTGCAAAATAACACTTTAACTCGACAGTTAAAAATTACAGCATCAAAGAAGAATGTAAGTAAATTTGTTGTATTAACTAAACAGCAGATTAAAATTTCTGGGCATATTAATTACATCGATATTGAAAAAATTAAATCCCGGGTCATTGTTGCGATGGAACAAGGATAT
>CAZKUH010000015.1:0-14906 GCA_964555895.1 uncultured Enterobacterales bacterium | reverse complement strand
TTTATTCTCTGTTAGCAAATGCTCCATCTTGCTACCACACTGGCTACAAAATTTTGCCTTTTTTTCTTGATTTCGATGTCCACAAACCTGGCATTCTGGTCCCAAGGCTAAAATATCTTTACGAATTTGTTTTGAAAGTTCAGCGGTAAAAATACCCGTTGGTATAGCAATAATACTGTAGCCAATAATAACCATTAATGCCGCAATGGTCTGCCCCAGTGGCGTATGAGGCGAGATGTCACCATACCCCACCGTTGTTACTGTCACAACCGCCCAGTAAACGCCTGCGGGAATACTGGTAAAACCATTTTGTGGGCCTTCGATCAAATACATAAATGAACCAAATATAGTAACCACAGTTAACATGAAAAACAAAAATACCAAGACCTTGAAACGAGCGCCGATAATCGATTTCATTAATAGATCGGCCTCTCCTACATAATGGGTAAGCTTTAGAATTCTGAATATTCGTAATATTCTTAAACTCCTGACCACCATAATATATTGCCCGCCAGGAATGAATAATGCCAAATAACTTGGCAAAATAGAAACCAGATCAACAATACCAAAAAAGCTATAGGCATAACGTATAGGATTTCTAATACAATAAAGCCTTAATAGATATTCCAGCGTGAAAAGCAACGTGAAAAACCATTCGATGACATGGAAAATATTAGCATATTCTGCGTTTAGACTTTGTACGCTATCCAGCATTACCACTAATACGCTGGTTAAAATACTGAAAATCAACAGTAAATCAAACCACTTGCCTGCGGGGGTATCCGCATGATAGATGATCTGGAAAAGACGCTCTCTAAATTTATTCACTATGAATCGTGTGCACTATTTTAATTAGTAGGGTTATTTAAACAAACTCGAGCAGGTAACACAATGGCTATTGATTTCTGTGCCATGTTAACCATCCTTATCAAGCCCGATCAAGCGGATGGTATCATCGGCCCAAACTAATGCGCCTTGATATAAATTACCCCAAACATCCTCAGCAAGTTGCTGTTGGGACAAAGAAGGCCAAGCTGCTGCTTCATACTGGCGAATACTGCATAAGATATCTCCTAACGGACCCCGTTCATGCAATAAAGCCTGATTAATATCGTCAGCCAACGGTAAATCATGCAGTAGATCGGCAAGCGGGTAATCAAGGAAAACATCAATCATTGACATTAATCCCATTAAAAATGCTTTCTCGGGCGCCACCGTTTCTAACAATTGTGCTAAATCCCGGCAAAAGGCCGCCCGCACAAGATTCATTCGCAAAAGTTCAGCGGATTTATTTTGCTGCGATGACAAAACTAACAAACTTACCCATTGTTGTAACATGGAAAAACCAAGGAAAACTATTGCTTCCTGGATGCTCTCGATCTTTCTTGCCATGCCGAAAGCCGCTGAGTTTATGAGTCGCAATAACTGGGTTGTTAAAATCGAATCTGCAACAATGACTCGTTCAATTTTTTCCGGCGTAGTATCCGGATCATAGAGTTCACTCAGTAAGCGCATTGTCGCTTGAGTACCGCCAGACAAAATGACACCATCTACCACTTCTGGCGTTATCAGAAAATTGCCCGAAAATAAATCACCGCCATGATCCAATGCTTTGCAAAAATCTTCTGCCGTCTCAATATTTTTGAATATTTTTTTCCCCAAGAATACATTTGTAGCACTTGAAAGTTGTGTTAACGCTTGGCTGTTAGCATATGCTAAATCTATTGAGACAAAGTCTGCAATTTTTATTAATGCTTCTGGATAAACACCTTTGCTAAAATGACTGAGGCAGAGCTTTAACACCTGCTGGTGTTTCTTTTTGTAGCGCAACAGTTCATCCGTATGCTGCGCCGCATCTGGATTAAGTTCAACAATTACTGCTGGAAATAATAAGGCTGGTAAAGCATCTGCCAAAAGACGACTTGTCGCAAGGTTGATGAACACCGGTTTCCGCCCATTTTCAATCTTTCTATCGGCTGGTAAACTGGCAAATCTGTTGAGTAAGGCTTGTGCCGTTCGATGATTTCCAGCCAACAACGGGATAAATTTTTCCTGCTTGTTTTTATAGTGCAGTTCATAGCCAAAGCTGTTTTTCTCCCTGTCTATGACTGGCTGCCTAGCCATCAATAACCCAAGGTCAATTTCCTCTGTGTCCATATATTCTCTTTCCATCTCGAGTTTAAATTTTAATAATAATTTTCACTAACAAGCACTGCTGATAACTAAATACCCAAGCTCGGGTTAAATATTTACTTTTATAAAGAAGCGATCACGCCCTGGCCATGGGTGAGATTTAAAAACCGTTTTTCAAAAGCCGCAAAGCTTTGCATATCCAGGGCAAAAGTTGCCCGAACGCTAGCACTATATTGAGCAGAAATTTCCTCGGCAGCATATCGTTTAAGCAGTAATTCAATTTGCGGCCAATGGCAATATTCGGCACAAATCTGGAAACGGTTATAACAAATTTTTTCTGTTTGTGGAAGAGATACTATGGCCAATTTTACTGCCTCTGCATAGGCTCGAGACAAGCCGCCTGTGCCAAGCTTGGTACCACCAAAATAGCGCGTGACAACCGCGGTGATTTCACCAACCGTGGCATGCAACAAAACATTCAATATCGGCTTGCCTGCTGTACCATGTGGCTCGCCGTCATCACTACAGCCAATGTCCCGGCTATCACCTGGCGGCCCAGCCTGAAACGCCCAGCAATTGTGCGAGGCGTCCGGGAATTGTTTTTTTACACTATCAACAAAGGCTTTGGCCTGTGCTGTTGTCGGGGTGTGTTGCAGGCGACAGACAAAGCGTGAGCGTTTAATTTCCAACGCCTTCATATGCAGTTTTGCCGGAATGGCATATCGTGCCTGATTCATGTTGTGTTACAGTCAGGCTGACACTTTGGCAAAAGCGCGTCCGGTTAAATTCAAAGAACCCTGTGCAGTAATTACCACATCATCTTCAATACGGATGCCGCCATAAGGCGTCAGTGTTTCGATATTGCGCCAGTTTACCGCTTTTCCCGCAGCAGAATTTTTTAACGCCGACATCAGGGAAGGGATAAAATAAAATCCCGGTTCTATTGTAACCACATGACCTTGCTGCAAAACTCTCAACAACCGCAAAAAAGGATACGCGCTGGGTTGCGGAATCATATCACCATCAATATTGGCTTGTTTTCCCGCAACATCGTGCACTTGCAAACCCAGAAAATGTCCTAAACCATGGGGCAAAAAGGTTTGTGTCACCCCTTGCTCATAAGCACTTTCAGCGCTACAGGCAAGCAAGTTAAATTCGCTCATCCAATGGGCAATTTTCTGGTGTGCTTGGCAATGAAGCTCAACATAGTCCAAACCGGGTTTGAGTTGCTGTACCAACTGTTTTTGCAGTTTATCAAAGGCTTGGATCATCGTTGCAAACTGATCATTTTTTGCCGCATAAGTTCGCGTAATATCTGCGGCATAACCGCGACAACTCACACCGGCATCAATGAGGAAACTTTTAACATTTTGTCGCGGCCTGGTTTGCAAATGCTGGTAATGCAAAATAGCGGCATTTTCGTTCAGTGCAACAATATTACCATAGGGGACTTCTTGTTCCATTTGCTCGCTGGCACGCAAAAACTCCAGATGAATCGTTAATTCTGATTCCCCAGCTCGAAATGCCGCCGCCGCCGCCACATGACCTAAAGCAGCTTTATCATTGGCATCCTGCATGCAAGCTATTTCGTATTCACTTTTTATACAGCGGCCAAAATTGAGCCGGTTTAACAGCGCTTGAGGATTTAACCGTTGTTGATCGAGACGGCCCTGATATTGCTCACTCCATTCACCAACAATAGCCGCGTCAGTGCCATTTTCCGGTAGGTATTTAAAAGCCTCTTCGGCACGCTTAATTATTTGTATCTCAAAAAAACTACGCCAAAAACTATCACTCAGGATCGCCGGCTTATGCCAAAAATCTTCCGCCTGATAAAAAATTAACAATGGTTTTTCAGATAAACGATAAACAATCCAGCAGTGCGGATTATTGATTACCGGCACCCAGGTTTTAAATTGTGGATTGACCACAAAAGGGTAATCCATATCATCAAGAAACTGCCTTTTGGGTTCCCCCGAAGGTAGCAGCAATGCAGAAATTCCTTCATGCGCCATTGCCTCGTCAAAGCGCTCACACAACTGCTGCATATGAATGGAAAATAAGGTTGTTAATTCTGTCATCTTTTTTTCTCTTATACTGAAACCAGGTTTTCTGGATTCTTTGCATCAAGTCCTGAAATATATGCCAGCCCTTGAGATTAATCTGTCGATACCCGCATTGATGCTATGGAGTATACCATGTGCGAGACGTCTTTTCCCAGCGCCCTTGACTGGAAAAAGCCAACTGGTCAGTCCAGAATCATTGCAAAGTCAATCACTTAGAAACACTTTTAAAGTGTCCAGGATTTGGGCACAGCACAAATGTTCAAGGTTGCCGTGAATCCTGCTGTTAATGGGAGTTGTCAGAACATTAGCTCAAGAGTATTATAGTGCACCCCTCCTCAGATTAGCTTTTTATTCCGGGCCGTAATTTGAGGATTCCCATACCTAACAATGGAGATGAATAATGATCTACCAAGGTGAATCCATCCACTGTGATTGGTTAGAAACCGGTATTGCAGAGATGCGTTTTGACGCCAAAAAAGGTTCCATAAACAAATTTGACCGCACCACGATTAACGAATTCCGTGAAGTTGTGAATATCTTCCAAACATTGGAAGGCCTTGAAGGAGTCATAGTCAGCAGCGGCAAGGAGGTCTTTATCGTCGGAGCTGACATCACAGAATTTGTAGCGATGTTTGCTGCACCTGAAACGGCACTGCAAAGTTGGATTAAACAAGCCAATAATATCTTCTCAGACTTTGAGGACTTGCCCGTGCCAACACTCGCAGCGATAAATGGTATTGCTTTTGGTGGCGGTATGGAGATGTGTCTCTGCTGTGATTTGAGGGTAGCCAGTCAACAAGCCAGTTTGGGTGTGCCTGAAACAAAATTAGGTTTAATTCCTGGTTTTGGTGGCACCACCAGGCTTCCTCGTATCATGGGTGCTGATAATGCCATTGAGTGGATTGCGGGTGGCGCACCATCCCGGCCAGCTGCCGCACTCAAAATTGGGGCAATAGATGCTGAAACCTCAACCGAAAATCTAGCGGCAGTCGCTGTCGAAATGATAAAGTCCGCCATCGCGGGAACCATCGATTGGCAACAACGGCGGCAACAGAAAAAGGGCCCGTTACTTTTAAATCAGATTGATGCCACCATGGTCTTTTCCACAGCTAAAGCCTTTATATTTGGTAAAACGGGCAAGCATTATCCCGCACCCATCGCCGCAGTTGACGTCATGGAGAAAGCGGCTACGATGGGCCGTGATGAGGCTTTACAAGTTGAGGCTGAAGCTTTTATTAAATTAGCCAAAACACCCGCTTCACAGTCTTTAATTCAACTGTTCCTCAATGACCAGCTGTTAAAAAGAAATGCCAAAGTTGCCACCAAAAAAGCCTCAAAAATTAACCGTGCCGCCGTGCTCGGTGCTGGCATCATGGGTGGCGGCATTTGCTATCAGTCTGCCAGTAAAGGGGTTCCGGTGGTCATGAAAGACATTAACCAGCCGGCGCTTGATTTGGGCTTGAATGAAGCCAGTAAACTGTTAAACAAGCAAGTCTCACGCGGCAAAATGGACGCCATGAAAATGGCCAAAATTTTAGCGGCAATCACACCCACGCTACACTATGCGGATGTAGAAGATGCGGATGTTGTTATTGAAGCTGTGGTAGAAAATCCCAAAGTGAAAGATGCCGTATTGCAAGAAACGGAGGCTTTATTGAAAAAAGATGCCATTCTTTGTTCAAACACCTCCACCATTTCCATCAACTTGCTTTCTAGGCATTTAAAAAGACCCGAGCAGTTCTGTGGTATGCATTTTTTCAACCCGGTTCATCGCATGCCTTTGGTCGAAGTCATTCGCGGTGAGAAAACTTCGGAAGAAACCATCGCCACCGTGGTTGCCTACGCCAGCATCATGGGTAAATCACCCATTGTGGTCAATGATTGCCCAGGATTTTTTGTTAATCGTGTGCTGTTCCCTTACTTTAACGGCTTTTCCATGCTGCTTCGTGATGGCGCTGACTTCCGCGTAGTCGATAAAATCATGGAAGGTTTTGGTTGGCCTATGGGCCCGGCATATTTACTGGATGTGGTCGGCATGGATACCGGACATCACGCCAACGCAGTAATGGCAGAAGGTTTCCCGGACAGAATGTCCAGCGACTTTAAAACCGCTGTTGATGTAATGTATGAGGCCAAACGCTTTGGGCAAAAGACCGCCGTCGGTTTTTACAAATACGAAGAAGACAAAAAAGGTCGACCCAAAAAACTAGTCGATGAAAAAACTTTTGCATTAATTCAGCCTGTTTGTGCCGATAGCAAGGAATTCGAAAAGCAGGATATTATCCATCGAATGATGTTGCCGATGATCCTCGAAACTGTACGCTGTCTTGAAGAAAATATTATTGCAACCCCGGCAGAAGCTGATATGGGTCTCATTTATGGCATCGGCTTCCCTCCCTTTAGAGGTGGTGCCTTAAAATATGCTGACATGATGGGTCTAGCCAAACTGGTTAAAATTGCCGATAGCTATAAACACCTGGGTAAAATGTATGAACCCACCGAAGCGCTACGTCGCATGGCCGAAAACGGTGAAAGCTTTTACTCACAGAATTAATTAACACACAAATTATTGGAGGATAACCCTCATGAAAGAGGTTGTCGTAGTAGATGCAGTTCGGACGGCAATGGGCCGTTCAAAAAATGGCATGTATCGCCACGTTCGGGCTGATGATATGTCCGCAAAATTAATTGAAGGTTTGCTGGATAGAAATTCTCAATTAGACCCGGCTGAGGTCGAAGATGTGATCTGGGGCTGTGTCCAGCAGACTTTGGAACAAGGTTTTAATATTGCCAGAATTGCAGCCTTGCAAACCCGTCTGCCACATCAGGTGGCCGCACAAACCGTAAACCGTTTATGTGGCTCTTCCATGCAGGCATTACATGCTGCTACCCAAGCCATTATGACGAATAATGGTGATGTTTTTATTATTGGTGGCGTCGAGCACATGGGGCATGTGCCTATGGGTTATGGTGTTGATTTTAGCCCGGCTATAAGCCTGCACACCGCTAAAGCGAGCGGAAATATGGGTTTAACCGCAGAAATGCTGGCACGAATGCACCATATTTCACGCGAAGCTCAGGATGCCTTCGGTCTGGCATCTCACCATAAATCCTGGGCGGCAACACAATCTGGTGGTTTTAAAGATGAAATCGTTGCGATTGAAGGCCACGCTGCCGATGGCGCACTGCAACGCTGCGAAATAGATGAAACCATTCGGGCTGCTGCCAACATGGAAGACATGAAAAAACTACGTCCCGTCTTTGATCCGGTCAACGGTAGTGTAACCGCAGCGACATCTTCGGCATTATCTGATGGTGCTTCAGCGATGTTGGTTATGTCAGCAGACAAGGCGGCTGAATTGGGCGTAGAGCCCATGGCCAGAGTGAAATCTATGGCTGTTTCGGGTTGTGATCCTTCTATAATGGGTTATGGTCCGGTTCCAGCCGTGCATAAAGTGCTCAAAAGAGCGGGCATGGTCATCGAGGATATTGATTTGTGGGAGCTAAATGAAGCTTTTGCCGCGCAATCACTCGCCGTTCTCAGCGGTTTAAAATTATTAGATGTGATGGAAGAGAAAGTCAACCTTCATGGTGGCGCTATTGCTTTGGGACATCCCCTGGGTTGTTCCGGTGCCAGAATTTCCACAACACTGTTACATCTGATGAAAGCAAAAGGTGCGACAACCGGCATCTCGACCATGTGTATTGGCCTTGGACAGGGAATTGCAACGGTATTTGAAAGAGTATAAGCTCTCTAATCCAGCGCCAGCCAAAAAAGAGCGATTAATCGCTCTTTTTTTTGGCAGAATGAGATTGATATAGCCATGCAACAATTCGATAATACCCTGGATGCCATTGGCTTACGCTGTCCTGAACCGGTGATGATGGTACGTTTGACTTTGCGGAAAATGTTACCTGGGCAGGTACTAAAAATATGGGCAGATGATCCTTCAACAAAAAGAGACTTGGCAAAATTTTGCCTGTTTATGGATCACCAATTATTGTCGGCACAAACTGAGCAGAAACCTTTTCTTTATTTTATAAAAAAAGGTGAAGAATAAATGGATTTGACGCAATTACAACACCTGCTGAAAAATCAACAAGAAGCGCCCGTTGACTTGTGGTCACCAAGCGACTGTGGGGAAATGGATCTCACCATAAAACGTGACGGCAGTTGGTGGTATATGGGCTCCATAATCCATCGAAAACCTTTAGTGAAATTATTTTCCCGCGTCATTAAAAAAGAACAGCATCAATACTATTTAATTACCCCCGTTGAAAAAATAAAAATTAAAGTAGAAGATGTGCCATTTAGAATTGTCGCCGTCGAAAAAGTTGCAGATGGCCATGGGCAACAGCAGTATATTGTGATGAGAACCAATGTTGATGATATTGTCAAACTCGATGCAGCACACCCGCTTGAAATATCGTCAGATAAACAAGGTAATCCATTGCCTTTTATTACTGTAAGAAAAAATTTGCAAGCGAAGCTCACCACCGCCGTTTTTTATGAAATCGTTGCCATGGCTGAAACCTGTCTGGTTAATGGCGTACAACATTTACGTCTGAAAAGTGGCGCCCTTTGGTTTGACCTCGGTGCAACGGAATAAAGCGGTCAATGATGAATATTAAATTTTCTAAAATTCCATTGCTCGCCGTATTTTTTTATCTCAGCGGTTTTAGTATTATTGGTTTTAGTTTATGGCTATTTTATGAAAAGATTAAATGGCTGGACAGCGTTCAGTTACAACAACTCTTTATTTTAGGCGCTTTGGTTGTAACCATTGGATCCGCAATCAATATTTTCACGCAATTTAAAAAAAAGCAAAAATGATTCAGCTTAAGTAAATATCATAACGATGATTTTTACTGCTGACCGTGCTATGGATATCCTTGGCTAATGGCTCGGCCCAGTCCGGACGTTTTACCACCACTTTCCTGCTCCAGTTTCTTGCTATTTCCAGCCACTGATCAGCATCTTCATCGCAACCCAGTAAATTTCTTAAAAGCTGCATTTCTTTTTTAACTTGCGCTGTTCTTTTAAATGGTGGTTTAGGGTACATCGGATCCATATAAATAACGTCAGGAGCCACCGCTAACTGTTTCTTGGCATCATCCAGCGTGTGGCCAATTAATTGCATGTTGTGGGTAAATAATTCCGCTAGATCCACATGGTTTACAGCACGATCCAGGGCATTTGATAACAGCAGTTTAATCACCGGGTTGCGTTCTGCAAGAAAAACTTTTGCCCCCAGCGACGCCATCAAAAAAGCATCTTTGCCCAGGCCGGCTGTACAATCCAACACTATCGGTCGCTTGCTTTTTTTAATCCCAATAGCTGAAGCTAAAGGTTGTTTACCAGACCCTGGATTTCTATATCGCCAGCGCGCCTTTTTGCTGGAAAAATCGATCATTACAACACCCGGCGCACCTTGGTATGTGCTGCGTAATAACCATTTATCAGCGTCTCTTTGTAAAATGATATCAGCAGAATTTGAAATTGCTATTCCCAATTGCACTGAAAGTTGCTGCAATTCCAACTTAAACTCAACGTCATCGCTCCAGATCGCTAGCGAAAATATTCTCATGTTTCAGAGAGTTGCTACAGTTTTAGCAGTAGATTCTATTCCACTATGCCTTAACAAAGCGGCTATTTCCGGTTCTCGCCCACGAAATTTTTTAAACAATTTCATCGGTGCTGCCGAACCACCTTTGCTTAAAATATGTTTTAGAAAAAGTTGTCCTGTTTCCGGATTTAACACCCCGTCTTCTTCAAATTTGGAAAAAGCATCAGCAGACAAGACTTCTGCCCATTTGTAACTGTAATACCCTGCCGCGTATCCACCCGCAAAAATATGTGAAAAAGAATGCTGAAAGCGATTAAATTCTGGCGGCATGACAACCGCCACTTTTTTACGAATTTCATTGAGCACCTGCTGAATATCAACACTTTGTTTATCTTCAAAATTATGGTGCAGATGAAAATCAAAAAGAGAAAACTCTATTTGTCGCAGCATCACCATTGCAGATTGAAAGTTCCTCGCCGCCAGTAACTTTTCCATCAAGGCGTCTGGCAACGATTCACCTGTTTTATAATGTCCGCTAATCATTTTTAAGGTTTTTTTATGATAACAAAAGTTTTCATTAAATTGCGACGGCAGCTCCACGGCATCCCAAGGTACGCCAGAAATACCTGAAACTTGAGGGTAGCTGATCTCGGTAAGCATATGATGCAAACCGTGACCAAATTCGTGGAATAAAGTAACCACCTCATCGTGGGTAAATAATGCGGGCTTCCCAGCTACTGGACCATTAAAATTACAAGTCAAATAAGCAATCGGTATTTGTTCCTCACCATCAGAGAATTTTACCCGGTTTCGGCAATCATCCATCCATGCACCACCCCTTTTATGTGGTCGTGCATAAAGATCCAGATAAAAACCTGCTACAACTATTTTATTGGCGTCAAGCACATCATAAAAAAGAACCTCATCATGCCAGCATTGCACATCGCTATTTTCTTTAAAAGAAATACCATAAAGGATTGATGCAATTGCAAACATACCTTTGAGTACCTGATGTTGTGGGAAATACGGCCGCAGCTCTTCTTCGTTAAAAGCGAAGGTCTGTTCACGGAATTTTTCTGCATAGTAGGCCAGATCCCAAGGTTGTAGTTTCTCAATTTGATGCAAATTTTTTGCATATTCCTCTAACTGTTTAATTTCCATTTCTGCTTGAGGCTTTGCCCGCCATGCCAACTCATTGAGAAAATCAAAAACCTGTTGAGCATTTTCTGCCATTTTTGTCGCCAGCGACAAGTCAACATAATGTGCAAAATTTAATAACTGTGCCAGCTCCTGCCTTAATGCTAAAATATCCTGCATCAACTCACTGTTATCAAATTTTCCCGCCAAAGGGCCTTGCTCTGAGGCCCGTGTGGTATAGGCTGTATAAATTTGTTGTCGTAACTGTCTGTCCTCGGCGTAAGTAATTACTGCATGGTAGCTGGGAAATTCCAGGGTGATGCAAAAGCCAGCTTTATCTCGTACAGTTGCGGCTTGTTTTGCCTGCGCCAATGCCGAAGGAGGTAGCCCCCTTAAAGCCTTATCGTCTGAAAAAGTTTTCTGCCAGGCCATGGTGGCATCCAGCACATTTTTTTCAAAGTTTGAACAATGTTCAGCGAGAAGTTTTTTGATTTCACCAAAGCGAATTTTTTTCTTTCCCGTCAAGGCCACCCCCGCCAACTTGAAATCACGCAAGGCATCATCAATAATTTTTTGTTGAATCTTATCTAGCGATTCCCAATGATTTTTTTTAATGGTTTGATAGGCCTGAAAAAGTTTTCTGTTTTGCCCCATCTCGGTGCTATATTGAGTAAGGATCGGTAGACAGGCATCATACGCTTCTCTCAATGCCGAGGAATCTACCACCGAATGCATATGGCTCACGGGTGACCAAGCATTGCCCAGTTTTAAATCCAGTTTCTCGAGTGGTTCGATCAAGGTCGCCCAGCTGTAGGGTGTTGTTGTGTCCAATAACTGCTCAACTTGATGCAGATTGGTTTCAATCAGCGTCTTAATCGCCGGCAGCATGTGCGCCGTTTGAATTTGATCAAAGGGTGGCAATAAGTGAGCTTCCAATAAAGGGTTACGCATAAGGGTCTCAATCAGGGCTATTTAAATGACGGCTTGCATTCTAACATGCCTGAAATCACCAATATTGTGAAAAATGTGCCTTTTGCAATAAATTTTCGTGTGCGTCGTCTTTATGCTGCGCTAAAATAGCGTGTACTAATAAAAAGGTAATGATGATAATGAAGACAGAATTTGATTATATCGCTATTGGCGGTGGGAGTGGCGGTATTGCCGCCGCCGCCAGTGCTGCAAAACATGGCGCAAGCGTCGCCTTGGTAGAACCAAGAGAATTAGGAGGAACCTGTGTCAATCGAGGTTGTGTGCCAAAAAAAGGCATGTGGTATGCCGCTGAAATTGCCCATCATATACAATTAGCCAACGACTATGGTTTTAATGCCACCCGCGGTGACTTAAACTGGCAAACACTCATTGCGACCCGCGATAACTACATCCATAATATTCACCATTTTTATGATGGCTACCTTGACCGGCTCAAGATTACACATCTTAAGGGTTATGGTCAGTTTATTGATCCCCAGACCATTGCCGTCAATGGCATACAGTATCATGCGCCTCATATTGTTATCGCGCCTGGTGGCGCGCCAACGGTGCCCGACATTCCAGGCGCCGAACTCGGCATTACATCCGATGGTTTTTTTGAGCTGCAGCAACAACCCAAAAAGGTGTTGATTGCAGGGAGCGGCTACATTGCTGTGGAAATTGCCGGGCTACTCAATGCGTTAGGCTCTACAGTCACCCTGGCTTTTAGAAAAGAAGCCGTCCTGCGCAGTTTTGATCCTATGCTTTCCGAGGCGCTTATGGAGCAGATGGTGCTCGATGGTATTGATTTGCGCAAATTACACACGCCGGAAAAAGTGATACGGGATAGCAATGGATCGTTGACCATTAGTTTTCAATCCGCGCCCGAAACCTGCTGCACTCTGGAAGGCTTTGACGAAATTATTTGGGCAATTGGCAGAACACCGACAACGGACAGTCTCAACCTGTCAGCGGCTGGACTCAAAGTAAACAAAAGAGGGTATATTGACACCGATGAGTTTCAAAATACCGCGGTCGAGGGTATCTATGCCATCGGCGATGTCACTGGACGGGCACAATTGACCCCTGTGGCAATCAGTGCAGGACGGCGCTTATCAAGACGATTATTTAACGGTGAAAACACCTTGAAAGTTGATTATAGCAACATCCCGTCGGTAATATTTAGCCACCCTCCCATTGGCTCCATCGGTATGAGCGAAATTGAAGCCGTTGGACATTTTGGTGAAAATGAAGTGAAAGTGTATACTTCACGATTTACGCCGATGCTGACAGCATTAACCTCCCACCGCCAACCCGCAGCAATGAAACTGGTGTGTCAGGGAGAACAGGAAAAAATTGTGGGTTTACATGTCATTGGTGCAGGTGCTGATGAAATGTTACAGGGTTTCGCCGTGGCCATAAAAATGGGCGCAAGCAAAGCGGATTTTGATAATACTATCGCCATTCATCCAACGGGTGCCGAAGAATTTGTAACCATGTAAACATTGCCTTCAACGGCAGAATTTTCGAGAACCATCAGCAGTGTTATGCGCAGCTCCCGAAGCTTGCATTGTGCCAAAAAGAGAACATAAAATGAGTGTGCGAACCTTTGAGAACTTTACCCCCATTATCGGCGAAGGGGTTTTTGTCGATCCCTCCGCATTAGTCGTGGGCGAAGTCGCCATTGGTGCGCAAAGCTCCATTTGGCCTTTGGTAACTATCCGCGGTGATGTGCACGCCATCAGCATTGGCCAAAGAACCAGCATTCAAGATGGCTGTGTGGTGCATGTAACCCACGCAGGTCCATATAATCCTCATGGTCATGCATGCCACATTGGTGACGACGTTACCATCGGGCACAAAGCTATGATCCACGGCTGCACTATCGGTAACCAATGTCTCATCGGCATGGGTAGTACGGTAATGGATGGGGCGACCATAGAAGATAAGGTCGTTCTCGGTGCTGGTAGCATTGTGCCGCCGGGGCGTGTATTAACCTCTGGTTTCCTTTGGGTTGGTTCCCCCGCGCGGAAAATAAGACCGCTCACAAAAGAAGAAATGGACTTTTTTGAGTATTCGGCTTTGAATTATGTGAAGCTCAAGAACCGCCACCTGGCAGACCAGTCACAATCAACATAGGTCATTTACTTCATGTAAACTCCCGTCACTCTTTACAATATCTAGTGCTCACTCACTTCATTTGCCCAGATTTTAAAATGCTCAATATCATCGGGGAAACCCAGCACGACCAAAACATCATCAACATCCAATTTTGGATTGCTACCTTCATGGATGAAATGAAAATCACCACTGATTTCATGATCCAGAATGCCTATGACAATTAAATTAAATTTCTGATGTAACACCATTTCTTTTAGTTCTTGTTTGTCGAGCACGCTATTTTTTTTAATTTTAATTTCGGCCGTCTGCAAATCGGCTCTACCAAGGACAATATGCTCAATTATTTCAGCAACGACTGGTCGCTCTATTTGCCTAGCAATTTTTCTACCCGTAATGGTATAAGGATCAATTAATTCATTCACTCCCGCTGTGATAAATTGATTGCGTAGTTCAAAGGCATGTATTACCGAAACTATTTTCAGATCTTTTAATAAAGATCGTAGCGTAAGAATTAAAAACAAATTATCAGGATCTGAATCAAGACAACAAACGGCTTCCGCAAATTTTGGTCCAACACCCGCCTTTAACAATTTTTGCGGGTTGGTAATATCCAGCGCATTAACCTTATAACCCAGATCCTTCGCCTTGTTGCTATATTTTTCTTCCATTTCAAATATGGTAACGTCAAAGCCTCTTTGCTGCATCACTTCGGCCGTTTTTTGGCCGTTTTTATTAAAGCCAAATATGGCAATTTTCTTACTCATGAATAGCGCCCACCCGTGCCCGAAACCAAGTGATCTCTAAAACGTGAAATGTTATCTTCATGGCCCAGCACAACCAACATATCTCGACTACTTATGCGAAATTGCGCTGACGGGTTAAAATGAAAATTTTTATTTTTAATATTTATCGT
>CAZKUH010000014.1:0-15116 GCA_964555895.1 uncultured Enterobacterales bacterium | reverse complement strand
CCCCGGATCAAATTCGTCGGTATCTTGGAAAGCTTTCAGCACCCTTTATTGATCGTATCGATCTGCACATTGAGGTGCCACCGTTAGCGCGCGGAGAACTGAGCAAGAAAAATAATTTTATAGAATCTTCGACTACGGTCCGGGATCGTGTCTCCAAAGCTCGCCAAATTCAAATAAAGCGTCACGGCACTGCGAATGCTAAAATGAACTCGGAAATGATGAATAAAAGCTGCAAGCTGGATGAGAGAGATGCGGAATTTTTAGAAGAAACTATCGAAAGATTAAGCCTTTCTGCCAGAACTTATCACCGGATTATCAAGGTGGCGAGAACCATTGCCGATCTGGCGGCAGAACAAAACATTAACAAGCAACACCTTGCCGAAGCGATTACCTACCGAAAACTTGAAAGGATGTTAAATCAACTACCTTGAGAAGCTTCTCATACTCCAGGCTCCAAGTTATTTATCAGACCAGACAGCGAATTCATTACCGGTAGGATCAATAAAATGAAAACGACGTCCACCGGGAAAAGAAAATATAGGCTTGTTAATTTTGCCATGATGGAGTTTAATTTTTTCCATCGTCTGTTCCAGTTTTTCACTAAAAAAAACCACCAATACGGCACCATTTTCAGTGACAGACTTGAGCGGAGCAAAATAAAAGCCACCATCAATACCGGCATCAGAAAAGGCCATATATTCTTCACCGTAAGCCGTAAAATTCCAATGAAATACCTGTTGAAAAAAATGCTTTGTTTTAGCCAGATCCGATGAAGGAAATTCGAGATAATTTATTTTTTCATGTGGATTCATGTGAAGTTCCTTTTATTTTGTTCGTGGTTTGATGGAGCGGAAGAAATTAACCCGCTAATCATTAATCTTGGAGTATATCATGCTGTAGAACCTTAAGAATCCTCAGCGCATAAAACACAATAATTAGTGAATTAATTCGATTTTTTTACAAACTGAGTCAGGATAACAATTTGTTGACCGTTTACTTTTCCTTCAATCTGCGCGGCATTATCTTCAACCAGAGAAATTCCGCGTACGGCGGTACCTCTTTTTGCAGTAAAATTAGCCCCTTTTACAGGTAAATCCTTGATAAGAGTAACGCTATCTCCTGCGGTTAGAAAGGTGCCATTGCTATCTTTGTGTCGGCTCGCGGTTTCGTGGGTGGGATCTTCAGTAAGCCTCCTGGCCCAGCTTAATGTGGCATCATCAAGATAAAGCATATCCAATAAAGCTTGCGGCCAGCCTTCAGCATGGAGACGGGTTAACATGCGCCAAGCCATGACCTTGACCGCTGGGACTTGACTCCACATACTGTCGTTCAAACAGCGCCAGTGGTTTACGTCAACCTTCTGCGGATGATTGATTTGTGTCAAACAAGTTTCACATAGTAATACGGCTTGATCGATACTACCATCTGCATCAGGAGGCACATCATAAACATCAAGATGGATCGTTGATGCACAAAGTTCACAGCATGAATTAGCGCGTTTATATAATATTTTTTTAAGGTGCATATTTTTTTCCTGTCCCCTGTATCACGGATAAAGACGGATGCTTTCAATTAATGGTTTTTTAAGCCCCTAATAAGGGTAAATGTTTTATTTTATGGTAATTTAATGACAATCTTAAGCAATGTTTTAATGCGGCTATGGGGATCTGCTCTTTTAAATTAAAAACAATAGCGCGGTTTGCCGAATAGTGAAATTCGTCAGGATAAATTTCCCTGAACGTATCCAGTAATTTTGTTTTACAATTAAAATAAATAGCAAACTCAAGGGGGCGTTTTTGTTTCCAGCCTAGTCGTATGGTTGAACCTTTGTCAGATAGATAACTGGGTTCGGCCCATTTTAAAGTTTCCTGCAAATTATCTAAAAGTTCCAGTTCATCGGCCGAGACAACAATTAATGACCTGACAAAGTACAATCGCTGCTGAATTTCCTCGGGAAATTTTTCAAAGGCTTGTTGAACATCAGCTGGCATTTTCAATTAAAGTCCCCAAATTCCCCGCCCCTTTTGCTACAGATAGAAAAGCCCCTTGCTCTTGAGGACCGACGATAGCTATTTTTTTTACGCCGGCTTTTAATACCTTAAGCGCCTCTTCTACTTTCGGGATCATGCCACCCTGAATAACACCTTCGGCAATTAATTGTTGTGCTTTTTCAGGCTCAATTTTAGCTAACCGGCTTTGTGGATTCGCCAAGTCTTTATAGATAGCGCCAATGGCTGTGGTTAATAAGAGCAAGTCTGCTTTCATTTCCCGGGCAATTTGTACCACTGTGGTATCGGCATTGATGTTAAAAACCCGACCAGAATTTGCTTCCACCCCTAAAGTGGCAATAACAGGTAGAAGTTGTAGATCGAGCAGTCCTTGTAACAGCGTATGATTAATACCAGTAACATCTCCTACCTCGCCGAAATCTATGGGATGGGAACCAGCACCCGAGACGACTATTGGTGGTCGTTTAACCGCCGTAATTAATTTGCCAGAAGCTCCATGACAACCGAAGGCATGCAAACCTTGATATTGCAGGAGTTGTGTAAGGGCTACATTTACCTCGCCACAAATAGCTTGCTCAACAACCAGCAAGTCAGCTTTGCTGGTAATGCGCCGTCCAGCCACTTTATTTGGCGTGATGCCTAGTTTGAGTTGTAGCTGATTGGTCTGTGGGCCGCCACCGTGTAAAATAATAACCTGCCAATTTGCAGCAACAAGATCTCGGACATTGCTCGCCAGACCCTCTCGCTCTGCCTCTCCCAACAGTACATCGCCGCCGACTTTAACGACGGCAAGCGGTTTTTTGCTCATGGCCACATGCCAGGTTGATCCAGACCAAATGAGGCCGCTTTCCCAGTCATCAGGTTAAAACTTTGTATTGCCTGTCCGGCGCCACCTTTTACTAAATTGTCTATGGCACTAATACAGGCAAGGGTTCGCTGCCCAGTGATCTCGTCAATACGAACCGTTATACCGACTTCTACCCGCACAGAGTTTTTAACCGCAACAACTTCCGGACTTTGTCCGGGAGGCATCATGATCACTGACGAATGCTGGGCATAATAATCTTCATAAAGTTGTTGTATTTGTTTTTCTTGATAGTTTTCGGGTAAATCCAATTGAGAGATGGCGAGGATGCCACGTACCAGTGGGGCAGAAACAGGGATAAAATCAAGGGAAACATTCTCGGCGCCAGCCGCCTTGATGGTTTGCACTATTTCCGCACGGTGTTGATGATGTAACACCTTGTAGGCTTTCAAGTTATTGGCTCTGAGCGGATGGTGAGTACCCGCAAGTGCTCTTACGCCAGAACCCGAAGAACCGGTCATAGCGACCGTTCTAACGTTAACATCTGTTAATAATCCGGCGTTTGCCAGCGGTAATAAACCCATGGCGATCCCGGTGGCAAAGCAACCTGGACTGGCGACATGTCTGGCGACTTTAATCTCAGCGGCATTAAGTTCTGGTAAACCATAAACAAAACTGCCTAGGCGCTCAGCACAGGGATGTTCCGGTGCATAGTCACGAATATAATCATCCAGTTCATTGAGGCGGAAATCTCCTGATAAATCAATAATACGGACGTCTTCGTCAAACAATTCCATGGCAACACGCGCAGTAATAATGTGTGGCATGGCCAAAAAGACAAAATCAGCTGCAGCAACGCATGCTTTGGGGGAGATATCTTCGATAATAATACGGGCTTTTTCCAGTCCAAAAAAAGAACGATGGACTTCGCCAATGGTTTTTCCGACATAGTCCTTGCTGGATATTCGGCATATTTCGACATCGTCCCTGACCAAAAGATGACGCAATAATTCTGCTGCACCGTAACCTGCTCCGCCAATAATAGAAACTTTGATTTTGCTCATGAAACCTCCTGAGAACTATAATTTCTGATAAATTCTGGTGGTTGTAACCGCCAGTTGCCATTATGCGCATTTGACCTTAAATTGCAGCATAAATCAAACGGTTCATCAAAGAAATCAGCACAAAGAATGTGTTGCAGATAACCATGTCAATTTTAGCCTGGTTGAGAGCTGTGAGGGTAAAAGCAAAGGCATTATTTCCACCGCATGTTTTTTGCTGGTATATTGTATATCCCCGTGCTACCTGGCAGCCTGTATTTCTAGGTAGCACGGGGATAGCCTGATTTGAGGCTATCTCGATAATGGGTCGGTGCAACATAGAGAAAGCAGATGAAAAATTGGTCTAAAAGAAAGTCCGGGTTAAAACATAAAAGGTGTTACTTTTTGTTGGTGGCGGTCAGTTTGCTGTTAACGGCTTGTAATGAAAAAGCAACACGTTGGGCGTTGGGAACACTTGAAAGAGAACGAATTGTTCTCAAAGCGACTTCCAGTGAAATAATTGTTGCTGAACCTGTCGCCGAGGGACAGCAAGTCACCAAGGGAACGCTTTTGGTGCAACTGGATAACCGTAGACAAAAAGTTAAAGTTGCAAGAGCTGAAGCCGAAGTTGTCATTGCTTCATCCTACTTGCAAAAATTATTAAATGGCGCCAGAGCGGAAGATATAGAGGCGGCCAGCTCAAGAGTCGATGGCGCCAAAGCGATTTTAATTGAAGCAGAAAAAAGTTATTTAAGGAACAAAAATTTACTCGAAAAAGGATTGATATCTCAAGGTGTTCTGGATAAATCAGTGGCTACAAAAGACACGGCGTTAGCTAAATTATCCGCCACCAATGAACAATTACAAAGATTGACCAATGGCAGTAGAAAAGAAGATCTGGATCAGGCGCAAGCCAAACTTGATGCAGCCATAGCACAACGTGATTTAGCGCTTTATGGGCTGGCAGAGCTCAGCATAAAAGCAACTCGAAATGGGTATTTGGATAGCCTACCTTGGCATGTTGGGGAACGTGTTGAAGTGGGGGCCAATCTTGCCATTTTATTGGCTGATGCGAATCCTTTCGCTCGTGTTTATATCCCTGAGCCATGGCGGGTAAAAATAAAAGCGGGTGATGTGCTTAAGGTCAAGATCGATGGTATCGAAAAAGTGTTTCAAGGGAAAGTCAGTTGGATTTCGAACACACCCTCTTTTACGCCCTATTACGCCCTAAATGAGACCGATCGTGCACGGTTAGTCTATGTTGCCAAAGTGGTCATTGAAGATAACAAAAACCTACCTACTGGCCTTCCTGCACAAGTGGAACTTCCTTGATATGCATCGCATCATTATATCGCCTGTGATTCTATTTTTAGTGACTATGGATTAAAGGCTTAAGAAATGACAATTCCGGCAGAAGTGGCAATTTATACAAAAGGTTTGACGAAAAAATTTGCAGAGATTTTGGCTGTTGATCGACTTGATCTGGAGATAAAAAAAGCGTCTATATTTGGTTTTTTGGGACCCAATGGCAGTGGTAAATCAACGACAATCAGAATGTTATGTGGGTTATCGACACCGACTTCCGGGGAAGTGGTTGTGATGGGACTGGAGATCCCTAAACAGGCAGAGGCACTAAAGCGCCATGTTGGCTATATGACGCAGAGTTTTTCACTCTATAATGATCTGACGGTAAAAGAAAACTTGGCTTTTATGGGACAAATTTTTGGTATTGAGCGGCGATCTCTTAATAGAAGAATCGAAGAGTTACTGACGATTTATTCGCTCGCTAAAAATCAGCGACAAATGGTCGCTAAAATGAGTGGCGGAGAACGGCAAAGGCTGGCGTTGGCTGCCAGTGTAATACATAAACCATCCTTGTTATTTCTGGATGAACCCACATCTGCTGTTGATCCGGAAAATCGACGGGATTTCTGGGAAAAATTATTTGATTTGTGTGAACAAGGTACAACGATTCTTGTTTCGACTCATTATATGGATGAAGCTGAGAGGTGCCATAATTTAGCTATTTTGGATCGTGGTTTGATAAAAGCACAAGGATCACCACAAAGCTTGATGCACAATATAGGCGCTAAAGTGGTAGAAATTAAAGGTGAAGATCTGAGGAAAATTAAACAAGAAATATTAACTTTTCCCAAGATACACTCTGTTGCTCAACAGGGTGTGAGGTTACGGGTATTGGTAGACAATGAAATCACTCAACCCATAGAATATTTACAACACAAAATAACGACAAAAAATATGACATTGAATATTACGCGCCCTAGTTTGGAAGATGTTTTTGTGGTAGTTACCGGAGATAAAAACAAGTGAAATCGTTCAGAAGAATCTCGGCGATTATTTTAAAAGAATTAAAACAACTCAAACGAGATCGTCTGACGTTTGGCATGATCGTTATGATACCATTAATTCAACTGTTACTTTTTGGTTACGCTATTAATACGGATGTTCGCAATATACCGATTGCAGTGGTAGATTTAAGTGGAAGCAGTGCCGCCAGGCTCATTACCGAAGCGGTAAAGGTCAGTCAAGTGGTGAAAGTGGTGGCCCGTTACAATACGCCGAAAGAGGCAGAGGAGGCTATTGTAAGAGGCAGTGTACGAGCGGCCTTGGTTTTTCCAAAAGATTTAACGGCAAGAATTTCACATGGCGATGTCGTGGCACAATTACTAGTAGATGGCTCTGATTCCATTGTCAGTAGCGCAATAATGCAATTAAGAAACATGCCACTGAATGAAATTATTATTGAACCTGATTTAAATCGATTGCAACGAAAACCGACATTTGAAATTGATTTGTTTTTTAATCCTGAAAGACGTTCCGCAGTAAATATTATTCCTGGTTTAGTGGGCATTATATTAACCATGACGATGATTCTATTTACTTCAGCGGCTATCGTCAGAGAAAAGGAGCAAGGAAATCTGGAATTATTAATCACCACGCCGATAAGACCCATGGAGTTAATGATTGGCAAGATAATCCCCTATATTGTTGTTGGTCTCATTCAGGTATTAATCGTTTTGGGTTTAGGGCACCTAATTTTCGCAGTACCAATTAATGGCACATTATTTAACGTTTTTCTGGTAACGATAATTTTTATTGCAGCCAGTTTAACTTTAGGCTTAATGATATCTACGCTGGCAAAAACACAATTGCAAGCGATGCAAATGACCATATTTGTGTTGTTGCCGTCGATCCTGTTAAGTGGTTTTATGTTTCCGTATGAGGCGATGCCGTTATTAGCGCAACAAATAGCGGAAGCGCTACCAGCCACACATTTTATGCGGATGATTCGAGCGGTAGTGTTAAGAAGTGCAGAAGTCGATATACTCTTTTATGATACGACATGGTTGTTGCTGTTTACCCTAATAGGACTCATTATCTCTTCCTTAAGATTTAAGAAAAAACTGGATTGAAAACTGCATTTTAGGTGGCATGGGTAGATAAGAAATTATTGCTTTAACATCTTTCTGACTTTGGCGACATGCCGTCGACTCACTTCCAGCTCAAGTTCTATTTCTTTGATGTAGACCGTATGAATCTTTTGGGGTGTACGGCGTAATTCAGTAATTTTAGCCCTGGCGACCAGCGAACTCCGATGGGTGCGGATAAATTGCCGGGCGAATTCTTTTTCGAGAAGCTTTAAGGGTTCTTCGGTGAGCGCTTCCCCTTCTGTATAGCGAATAACAACATATTTTTGTTCAGCTTTAAAATAGAAAATATCATCCAGTGGAATGCGCTTCAGATTGCCACGAAGGGTAATAGAAATATGTTGGCGAATATTATCTGCTACATGATCTATGTTGCTTAGCTGTGGCCGGGTTAACTTATTGATTCGAGTGATGGCAAGTTCCAATTCTTGTTTGTTGACGGGTTTAAGCAGGTAAGCCTGGCCACCAGACTGAAACGCATCCAAGGCATGCTGGTCGTAAGCGGTTGTGAAAATAATCGCTGGAGGATGTGCTGCTTGTTGTAATTGAGAGGCTGTTTCAATGCCATCAACACCAGGCATTTCAATATCCAGTAAGATTAAATCCGGCATAAATTGCAATACTTTTTCCAGCGCAACCTTACCATTGGATGCTTCGGCGACAACCTTGCATGGTGGTATTTTATTGACTAATGAAATGAGCCTGGAACGGGCTAGCGGTTCGTCATCGACTACTATAACTTTCACTTTCGAGCCACCTCAAAATTCAGCTTGGACTTTTTTTGCATGGCTATGACTCCGGTATCCACAAAACAATGGAAAAAAAAGTAGTGGTTTGGGTGACATGAAGACTGGCCTGTTGTTGATATAATAGTTTGAGTCGCTGTTCAACATTATTGATGCCAATGCCATGACCCTGTCGGCGTTTGTTATTTTCGGGAGGCATCGGATTGGTAATTTTAATTTTCAGACCTTTTTTGCCGTTATAATGATCAAGTTTTGCAGAAAATTGCAAGGTCCCTCCTTCAGTGAGCCTTGAAATGCCATGTAAAACTGCATTTTCTACCAAAGGTTGTAAAATTAAACCAGGGATTAAAAAATTTTCAGGGACTTCTACGATATTAAAGTCCAGTATCAATCTTTCACCTAGGCGAAGTTGCTCCAAAGCCAGATATCGGTTGCAGAGGTTTATTTCCTTCTCCCAGCTTACCATGACATGCATATCTTTTAGTGTCGCACGCATCAGGGCGGCCAAATCTTCAATGGCCTTTTCGGCCTGGGTGGGTGAAATTTGAACCAAAGCGGCAATGCTATTTAAGGTGTTAAATAAAAAATGCGGATGAATGCGAGCGTGCAAAGCTTCCATTCGGGCTTTGGTTTCAGCGGCTAATCGAATACGGTATTGTTGTTGAAGGTAAAAATAACGGAGGAGTATGCCGCCTAAAATACTGGCAATAGCGAGATTTCTGGTCACCATCAGCCATTGTTGTTCATTCATTTCACCGAAGCGTAAAATATCTGCATTGAGATAAAAAAACCAGATACCGATTAAGGTGCAGAGCAGGGTTGAAAGCAAAATAAAAAAATAGGAGATCAGCCCGATTAACCAAACAGGTAACTTCTCCATTCTTGTGCGAAAGGTACAAATCAACGCGCTGCTAATTAACACTATCCATTGCGTTAACATTGAAATAAGACCTAGCAATTGCCAACTG
The DNA here is from genome assembly GCA_964555895.1 of uncultured Enterobacterales bacterium. Lineage (GTDB taxonomy): Bacteria > Pseudomonadota > Gammaproteobacteria > Enterobacterales > DRNA01. The sequence goes on along the minus strand of CAZKUH010000014.1, from coordinate 6,099 downwards.
GGAGTCGCGCTTACAACCAAAGTGAAAACAATAGCTAATAATTCTGCAGTCAATATCAGCAAAAACAGACTTTGCAATTGGCAAAAGTCTGGCAAAAAGAAACGTGAATCCTGTTGTTGTTGAAGAGAATTCAAAGACACCTCGAGTTAGAATTTAAAATATTATGGTCATTGAGCGTCACCCTAGAAATTAGCAAACAGATAATGACAAAGAAAATTGGTCACAAGCGCAGAAATTGCAAAGGTCTCTTAAAAGATAGCAAAAATTTGTGTGATCGCAACACAAAGATGACGATATTTCTACTACACTTTAAGCATTCCATGTGCATGAAATAGTTAAAAAGCAGACGTGAGTATACACCTAAAGCCCTTATCTCTTGATATCGATGACATTGATAGAAAAATTCTCAGTGAAATTCGGCGCAGATTTATGGCAATAAACAAACATCGGATTTCGCGTATACGTGAGGATTCAGGACGTTCGTTAAAACGAATTATTGATGCGTTACCCATGTTAGTGCATGTGAATCACCCGACTTTACCCGGTTATCAAACGCATAAAACCCCTTGTGCGATCTCAGATTTTTCTCCCAGTCGGGTACAAATTACTGCCACCAAAAGAATATCTAAAAGCTTTAGTTATGAAAAGCGCGCGCGTATGCGTCGAGATATCTTGGCCGTATTTATGATGGGCTCCATGGGCACATTAGGACAAAATCAGGAGAGTGATCTTGATATTTGGGTAATTCATCGTGACCACATAAAAGCGGAAGCCTTAAAAGATTTACAAAAAAAATTAACAGGTATTGAAAAATGGGCCGCTGAATTACAGGTTAAATTGCATTTTTTTTTAATGCGTCCGGACTATTTTAAACAAGAAAGTGTAATTGCCATTGATAGTGAAAACTGTGGTACCAGTCAACATTTTTTGTTGTTGGACGAATTTTATCGTACCGCGTTATTGTTGGCTGGTCGATATCCGCTATGGTGGCTTGTTCCACCACAATTTGAAGCCGGGTATGATGTTTTTGTCAATCATCTTATTAGCAAAAGATTTTTAAGAAATGCCGATTATATTGATCTTGGTGGCGTGTCTACGTTACCGGTAGAAGAGTATTTTGGCGCAGCATTATGGCATTTAAACAAGGCGATCGATTCCCCATATAAATCCACTTTAAAGATGTTATTAATGGAATCATACGCAGCCAGCTTCCCAGCTGTGGAGCCAGTCTGTCACAGTTTTAAGGTGAATGTATATGCGGGGAATGTTAGTGATGTGGACATAGATCCATACATATTAATTTTTAGAAGAATAGAAAAATATTTATCAAGTCAAAAAAATAATCACCGTATGGACTGGGTTAGGTGCTGCCTGTATCTAAAAACACGGGAGCGTTTAAGCGTGACCCCAAGAACCGAGGTTAAAAAATGGCGTAGAGACATTATGCAAAAACTTGTGAGCCAATGGGGGTGGGAAAAAGAAAAACTTATGGCGCTTGATTCGCGCAGACAATGGAAGATAAAACGCACCCTGGAAGAAAGAAAATCAATTATTACTGAACTGACACAAAGCTACCGGTTTTTAAGTCATTTTGCGAAAAATAACGGTTTTATCGCCAAAATTTCCGCCTCAGATATGTCAACCCTTGGTCGAAAATTACATGCTAGTTTCGAACGCCGCGCAGATAAAATAGATAAAATAAATGCGGGTATTTCACCGGATTTGTCGGAGCCGGAACTGTCTTTTGTGCATATTGCTGAACAGCATAAACCGGAGTCCTGGGCCCTATTGAAAGGAGCCGTTATCGCCAAAGAGGTTAATTATCACAAGCCGATTTATCGTCACCGCAATTTAATGGGATTGCTGGTTTGGGTACATATCAATGGCCTGCTAAATGCCGCCAGTAAAGTCACCATTGTTGGTGAATCCAGCCCCATTTCATCTGCTGAATTGCGGGCACTGATTCGTCTGTTAAATGATAAGTTTTCTTTGTCAAAAAAAGTGGATAATGTTGAAGCATACCACCATCAATCATTCCCTGAATACTCGTTGTATGTCATTAATATCGGCGAAGATGCAATGGCGGAGAGACATAAGCAAGGCGTAAATCTTGTCAGTGAAAGAAATGACCCTCTAAGTTACGGATCGCGTCGTGAAAACCTCGTTATCTCAGTGGATATTTTATCATTGAACAATTGGCATGAGGTGACCTACCGCAGAATAAAAGGCACCGGCGTGGTATTGCGTTTGCTCCAACATGCCTATGAAAATTTAATGCAGAACCAGCATTACCATGTTGAAATAAAATGCCTTTCAGGTGGTCATGCTTACGCGATCGAACGACGTATAAATGAATTAATTAACACATTATTATTATTACGAAAAAAAGGACCGCCTTCACGATTTATCTGGGAAGAAGGTGCGTGTTATCAATTCTTGGGGATCACCAAAGAAGTGATTGAACCTGGCATGTTTGAAAAAACGTCTGATCTGATGCAAATTTTACAAGTCTCGGATATTAAGGAACGGTTTACCCACACCGAATTTGATGAGCAATGTTTGGTTAACGATCCAGTGCATCTATTAAGTAAATTTTCAGCGCCCAATAAATGTTATTTATACTTTTATAAAGAAAAAGATCAGTTAACTATCTGGGTATCTGATGAAGCGGGTGCCCTCGGAAAAGGCTCCCAACATTTTGATAACCTGGATTCTGTTATTAGAACATATGAAATTTTTTTGGAGTCAATTATTGAACGTAGACAAGTTCACTCGAATAATAATCAATTGGTAGATTATCAGTTCTTCCAGCTCATAAAAAAAGGAAAAAAATGGCAGGAACAGTTACTTTATAAAAATTTGAATCATTCACTGGATCGCTATTATCCGGTGCAGGCATTATTGGAGCAGGGTGTGACCGACAAGCCCCAGGTTACAATATATTGTGGTGAAAAATTATTTACCGATCTGGAATATGGTCAATCACTTTTTGAAGAAATAGCGCGTTACATTAATCAACAAAGGGTAAATGGTGGTCGCTATCCCGTTTATATAACCGATGTTGATCTGAGTGGTTTGCAACTTGAAGGTGCGAAAACCAGTTTACGTTATCTGCACTACAAATGGCTGCTGGAAAAACAGTTAAATGATGCGATGGTTAACATCCTTGCCTAACCAAGTACTTGATTGAGCCAGTTACTGATGTCAGTAATTTCTTGCGGGATCACCGCATGTGGCATGCTATAGGTATGCCATTGTGCGGGGTAATTCCATTGCTGTAATTGGTGGTGCGCCATTTCGCCTAAGCTGAGCGGTACAACGGGATCTTGAATGCCATGTGCCTGAAAAATGGAGATGTCCTTGTTTTCAGTTGTCAGTCGGGTTTTTAAATCAATAATATCGGGTAAATACGTTGATAATGCCATGATACCGGCAAGTGGTTGTGCGAAACTCAAACCACAGTGCAAAGCGACAACACCGCCTTGCGAGAAACCTGCGATAACCATTTTATTTGAAGAGATACCTTGTGAAATTTCATTTTGGAGTAAATTATTGATATAGCTAACGGAATCAAGAATCCCTGCAGCGTCGGCTCTGGAGTCAATGTCCAGGCCCATAATATCGTACCATGAAGGCATCGCCATGCCGCCATTGATACTGACAGGTTGCACTTTGGCATTGGGGAAAATAAAACGGATGGCTTTTCCCTGCAATTGTAATGCGGGCACTATGGACTCAAAATCATGACCATTAGCCCCCAAACCGTGTAACCAGATGACGCCGCAGGGTTCCGCTTCGGCATTGGCAAAAGCGGGTGTTTCAAGAATGATGGGGCGTTCATGTTGCATATTTTTTCCTGGGTTTTGTGTTTATAGGGTTATGGGGATGTTTTTTTCACATTGCTTAAAGATTAGCTCGTTCAATCGTTGTGCTAAATCCACACCATCTCTTTCATCTAACCATTGACCATTGACTAAATTAAAATGGAATCCACCTGATTTGGCAGCAACCCAAAGTTGATTATTGACAGCTTGCCGATTAATGATAATCCGACTGGCATCAGCAAAGCCCAAAGTAAGAATACCTTGAACGGTATCATAATCGATATCTTCATCAGATGATTCAACAGCTTCCTCAATGGCAGCCAGGACGGTATCAATTAGTTGATTAAATTCACTTTCTTCCAATGTCGTTCCATAAATTAATAAGATTTCTAACAATATACCCAATTACCCGCTAATAGTTAAGATCCTATTAAATAATCGGACGGTTTTTTCTGTAAAAGCGTAGTCAATTATCATATACTGAAAATCTGTGGTTCATTTTTGGAAATGGTTAGATGTTGCGAGCCAAAACACGGGTGCTTTTTCTGTTAACATTATTTTTGTTTACAGGTTGTGGTCAAAAAGGTGCTTTATATATGCCGAGCAAAGTAGAAACAAAGGCAAAAAAATCCTCTCAGCCGGAAAAGGCAAAAGCGCTGAATGAGAAAAAAGTTCGACAGGAAAAAGTATTGCAACAGTAACCCGGCTTTTACATGCGATTACATTTTACTAAAATGCACGGTTTGGGGAATGACTTCGTTGTTCTCGATCAGGTCACGCACCCCACTTTTATCAGTCAAAAACAGATAAAAGAAATGTCCAACCGACAATTGGGGATTGGTTTTGATCAATTGATTTTTATTGAAGCACCCCTCAGACCCGATGCAGATTTCCATTATCGGGTATTTAATGCCGACGGTCGAGAAATTGAACATTGTGGCAATGGCGCGCGCTGTTTTTATCGATATGTGCGTGATAAGCACCTCACCTGGAAAAAAACCATTAAAGTTTCTACCGAAAATGGTGCTTTAATTGAATTGACCCAAGCGGGTCAGAACTTGGTTAGCGTTACCATGGAAGCGCCGCAATTTTCTTCGGCACAAATTCCAGTGACTCAAGATCAGCCAGCCTGTACGCTTTACCCGTTAACGGTCAAGGATGAAACTTTTGAGGTAGGCCTGGTTTCTGTCGGCAACCCCCATTGTGTTTTATTGGTTTCGGATATCAATGCAGCTCCGGTTAAAAGAGTTGGCCATTTAATTCGACATCATGAATATTTCCCACAACAGGTTAACGTTGGTTTTATGGAAGTGGTCACGCCGACGCGTGCAAAACTTCGGGTTTATGAGAGAGGTGCTGGTGAAACGCAGGCGTGTGGCACGGGCGCCTGTGCGGCTTTCGCCATCGGTAGAACGCAAGGCTGGTTAGATGAACGTATCCGGGTAGAATTGCCTGGTGGCATACTGCATTTGGTCTGGAAAGGCCAACAACATCAAATGATGATGATAGGCCCGGCCGAAACAGTATTTGAAGGACATATTGACTTATGAATAAGACCGATTTGGAAAACACCACCGGCCATATGGAAGAACAACAGGTTGTCGCGTATTTAAAGACGCATATCGATTTTTTTATAAAGCATACCATGCTGCTGGAGCAATTGGATTTACCGCACGAAATAGCAGGCACGGTTTCGCTGGTTGAACGTCAGCTGCAAATACTACGGGAAAAAAATAACAAGACACAAAGTCAACTTGCTGAGCTGATGCAAAATGCCCATCTGGCTGAAACGGTGTTCCACCAAACCAGCAAATTATATCAACGCTGGTTTAGGCTCAAAGATAGTAAAAAAATTAGGCTAACTGCCGCTGAGGATATCCGTGAAATTTTTTCTTTGGATCAAGTGAAATTGGTGCAAAAAAATAAAGAGACCCAACTTTTTATTCAACAAGTTTTTCACAAATTAAATGTTAAATTTCCAGACAATCAACCGCAATGTATGCCCTGTGAATTGAGTATCAGCCAATTTCTTTTCTCTGGAGAAGGTGGTGCGTGTCTATCATTGGCTATTTTACCGCTTGGAAACAACGCTGAGGCAGGTATTTTGTTGCTGGGGAGCCGGGACGCTTCGGCTTTTAAAGCAACCAATGGCACTTTGTTCCTACAACAACTCAGCCAGATTATAACCAGCATACTCTAGTACATTGACGCTTTGGTATGGTATTTAATTCTCTTAGTGGCTAACATTTTTACGTCGATGTGTTAATATCATGTC
>CAZKUH010000013.1:0-15277 GCA_964555895.1 uncultured Enterobacterales bacterium | reverse complement strand
AAAATATAATCTTTTACAAAGGCAATATTTTTTTTCCCAACATCAGTTTTTTGTCCAAATATGGCGCCACCACCAAATATTTTGATTTGTAAATTGCGTCGAATAGCACCATGTTTCAATAATTCATTAATCAGATGTTCCATAGCAAAATTACCATACCGTGTAGCCAATCCTGAGATATTGCTGACATCATCATAAATACTCACGCCAGTTTTTATGGGTAACATAAAATGATTCATACCACCGACATGATTTTCAGCGTCCCAAATACAAGCCGAGATACAACTCCCCAACACCGTCGTAATATATTCATTATCATTAGACGAAACGTAAAGCTCTCCAGGTAAAATTTTAGCCACCATGGCATTCCTGGTCTTATCCCAATAGCGTTTTATATTTTCAAATCCGGCTAAGGCTTCTAGCGGCTCACGACAAAAAAGCACCTTGCTCATACCGTTTGCTCCATTTTGACATTATTTGGAACCATTCCTGGATGATGGGCGGCATTTCTAAACCAGGTTTTTCCAAGATGAGTCGTTTGTCCTTTTAAAGCACCGATAGATTCAGAATGACCAAGAAACAGATGACCTTCAGGATTTAATACCTTGAGCATTGCTGTTAACACTTGCTGCTGAGTAATTTTGTCAAAATAGATGAGAACATTGCGACAAAAAATAACATCAAACTGTTGTTTCAACTTCCAGTCAGGCGAAATTAAATTAAACTCTTTAAAAGTAATCAGTGATTTAATCTGCTGTTTGATACGGCAATAATCCTTGTTTTCTCCTCGTCCTTTTAATAGATATTTTTTAACGATACTGCGATCCATCTCTTCAATTCTATGCAATGGGTAAATTCCCGTCTTTGAGTCTCTAATCACATTAGAATCCAGATCGGTGGCCAGTATTTTTATATCCCAACCTTGCCAATCCGCTAAATTATCACACAAAGTAAATGCCGCACTATAGGCTTCTTCCCCGGTAGAGCTGGCGGAAATCCAGATGCGTATTTTTTTATCGAGCCGATGCAGATCAATTAATTCGGGAATAATGGATGTAGCCAAATATTTAAAATGATGCTTTTCTCGATAGAAACTGGTGAGGTTGGTTGTTAAGGAATTAACAAAATTAATCAGCTCGACTTCATCGCGCTCGATGAGTGCCAAATAATCTTCAATCCGAACAAGTTTTAACGCTCGCAGTCGCCTCGCAAGACGACTGTAGACCATATCCATTTTTCGCTCACTCAGATGGATGCCAGCCATTTGCTTGATACGATCCTTGATAACGGTAAAATCTTTTACCGAGAAAGGGAATTCTCTCTCACGTATCATCGCCCCTAAAACTCTTCCCAATCCTCTTCATCTTTATCATTATTTCCTTTCAAAGGCGATCGAATCTCAGATGATTTTGGTATGGGTATGGGTTGGGTTTTATTCTGTGTCTTTTTCACATGCAAATTAATTTCGCCGACATTAAATTGTGAAATTTGCTCCGTCAGTGCATTCGCCTGCTCTTCCATTGATTCAGCCGCTGCGGCTGTTTCTTCAACCAAAGCTGCATTTTGTTGTGTCATTTTATCCATTTGCGCGATAGCAGTATTGACTTCCTCAACACCCGTAGCCTGTTCACTGGTCGCAGAACTGATATCTCTGACAATACCGGCTACATCTCTTATCTTGTTGATAATACCCTGTAATACTTTGGAGCTTTCCTGAGAAAGACGGGTGCCATCCTCAACGGTATCTAGGCTGTCGTTGATCAATTCTTTTATTTCTTTGGCCGCATTCGCCGAGCGCTGTGCCAAATTGCGAACCTCGGATGCAACAACTGCAAAACCACGACCATGTTCGCCAGCTCTGGCCGCTTCAACTGCGGCATTTAACGCCAATAAATTTGTCTGAAATGAAATATCATCTATTACGCCGATGATATCCGCTATTTTCCGCGACGACTTATCAATATTTTCCATTGCCTGATTAGTTTTATTTAAAACCGTGTTGCCTCTTTCAGCTTCATCGCGTGATTCTGCGGCTAAAGTATTGGCTTGTTCCGCGTTATCTGAAGTTAATTTTACCGCCGAGGCGAATTCTTCCATAGCCGATGCCGTTTGTTCCAGACTCGATGCCTGTTCTTCAGTTCGCTGGCTTAAATCAGCATTCCCTTCAGACAACTCTCGCGAAGAAGAACTGACCTGATCCGCCGCAATGGTAATCTCGGTGATCACCGATTTCATTTTTTGGGTGGTGTGGTTAATCGATGATTCCAGTTCGGTAAAGTTTTCTGCAACTGGCAAATGTAAAGTTTGCTCGAAATCTCCATCAGACATTGCCTTCATATGTTCGTTCACCAACCTAAAGTTATTTATCCGATTAGTCACATCGATGGCAAATTTCACCACTTTGAAGGGTTTACCTTCGCTATCGATAACCGGAATATATGAAGCCTGCAACCATATCTCTGTACCCGCTTTGGTTTGTCTCGGGTATTCAGCTGAATCATATTCACCCCGATTGAGTTTATTCCAGAACTGTTGGTATTCTGCTGAATTAGCATAATCTTCTTTGACAAAAAGCCGGTGATGCTTTCCTTGTATTTCTTCAAAGCTGTAACCGGTCGTTTTAAGAAAATTTTCATTGGCTGTGAGTATTTCACCATCCATATTAAATTCAATAACAGACTGGGCTTTTGAAATAGCCTCTGCCTGCGCCTCAAAACCATTAATTTCCAGTTCCCTTGCATAGGCAACAGTGGTATCAGACCATTCCACGGCATAACCAATTTCCACATCATTTTTATCGACCAGTGGGAACGCTGTTAAACAAAAATGTAAATCAGCCACTTTAATATTTGCGCTATAGGGCAAGTTTTTCTTATCCGACAATATTTTCCTTTGATGTTTGGGGTTTTTATGAAAATCATCAATACAGACCCCCAGCAAATTATCAACTTCAAAATTTTTGAAAATTGAACGCATCTGTGTTTCATTTTGTTCAAGCATTTTCTTCAATGAAGGATTTAAATAGGTAATTCTGAAGTCCAGATCAGTCAACATGACATTGGTTGTCATATTCTCGACAATGCTACTGAGTCTGGAATTTTCCAATTCATTTTCACGCCGCCGAGTAACTTCCTGCCATTCAAGTACGCTACCCTGATGCTTACCTTTAGCATCGATTACTGCACTGACTTGCAAATTGAACTTTAAATCGCCGACTTCAATATCTGCACTGTGTGGCAAATTAGCCGGATTGCTTAATAAGTGTCGTTGGTGTTCTGGATGTTGGTGAAAATCATCAATACAAACGCCTAAAAGATTGGTAAAATTTATACTGGGGAAAGCATCTTTAAAAACATCCAAATAATCACTGAAAAGTGCTTTGGATGCCTCATTCACATAAATTATTACTAGGTTGGTATCCACCATCATCACAGGTAATCGGATACGCTCGAGTGCCAGTGTCGCTAAATTTTCAGCTTGATCATGTTCCATATCGGGTTCACTGTTTTTGGCTTTGGAAAACATTTTCATTTTATCTCCTGATAAATCTGCTCAACGTCATGATAATTTTAAAATTGGCTAATATGCAAAAGTGGATCAATATCCAGCATAAAATAGACTTTTTGCTGGTGTTGTAAAATACCTTTGACAAACCCTTCTGCTATGCTGTCATTCATTTCAGGAAGTTTTACCAGATCATCTTGATGGTATTGAATAACATCCGTCACCGAATCTGCAACAATACCGACAATTTTATCCTCGCTATCAGCATAAAAAATACGTAATACAATCACCACGGTGGTAGTTAGATAACGTTGGGCACTTTGTAAAAAACGTTCTCTTAAGTCCACTACCGGTATGATGGAGCCACGCAAATTAATCACGCCTTTCACAAAATCTTTGGTGTCTGGTAAAATACTGGGACGTTCCCAGCCCCTTATTTCTTCAACACGTAATATCGGGATGGCGAAGAGTTCGTTGCCCAGCACAAATCCCAGACATTCACTTTTTTCAAGTGCCTTGCTTGTTGCACTCTCATCGTTTTGATTATCGGCAACTTTTTCCAAAGCTTTATTAAGTTCATTTACATCCACAAGCAAACTCCGAAAAATTTATTCCCACATTAACTCGCATTTAACAGTGCCTTTTTAGCATGCAACTGATTGACATTTCTTTGACGGACTCCCGCAACATCTATAATTAAAGCCACTCGACCATTTCCAAGAATTGTGGCGCCTGAGATCCCCGTAATGGTGCTAAAATTGCTATCCAGATGTTTTATCACTACCTGTTGTTGTGCCAGCAACTCGTCGATGACCAATCCGATTTGTGTACCATCGGTCTCTACCACCAACAATAATTGCTTACTATAGTCTGAATTTAATATGGGTAAGGAAAATTGTTCATTCAACTTCAAGATTGGGATAAATTGATCTCGCAACTGATACATTTCCCCTTTTCTTCCAAAAGTTTTGATGGCTGTTTTATCAATAGGCAAAGATTCAATCATTGAGATCAAAGGCACCACAAAAATTTCCCCGCCCATTTCAATCAATTGACCATCCAATATAGCCAAAGTCAACGGCAGGCGGATTTTCAAAGTCGTTCCAATATTTTCCGCAGACTCAATATCGACACTACCACCTAAACTTGAAATATTTCTTTTAACTACATCCATACCAACACCGCGACCCGACAAGTCAGAAACCACTTCAGCGGTGGAAAACCCAGGTAAAAATATTAAATGCCAAATCTGCTGTTCGGTTAAATCTTCGTCTTCGTTGATCAATTGTCGCTCTCGAGCTTTTTCAATAATTTTATTTCGATTTAAACCTCTGCCATCATCTTTCACTTCAATGATAATTTCGCCACCCTGATGATAGGCGTTGAGTGTCAGTGTCCCTTTGGCTGCCTTCCCTTTGGCCACTCTCTCTTCAGGAGACTCCAAGCCATGATCCAGGGAATTTCTCACGATATGCACCAAAGGATCGGAAATTTGTTCCATCACTGTTTTATCAAGTTCAGTGGTTTCACCCATGATGATGAGTTCCACATCTTTGCCAATTTGCGCAGTAACATCTCTCACCAGCCGTGGAAAACGGTTAAATGCAAAACTGATCGGCATCATCCTGATGCTCATGACACTTTCCTGCAACTGACGGGTATTTTGTTCTAATTCAGCCAAACCAGCCCTTAATTTTTCGAGTGATTCAGGTGTGACTTTCTCTCCCAGTTCTGCCAGCATAGATTGTGTGATCACCAGTTCACCGACGTGATTAATAAGGTTATCCACTTTAGCGATATCAACACGAATTGAGCGATTCGGGGTTGCCGTTTTCTTGCTTTCTGCGGGCGAATCTTTTATTTTAGGTTTTGCTGTTTGCACCAAAGCTTGTGGATTTTGTTCGATCGATGAGGCTTTTATGTCTTCATTTTCTGTGTTATCCGGCGCGTCATTTTCAGACAAAAGCGCAGCAGATTTCAATTTCTCAATCGTTGTTCCCTTAACATCAACCGCAATAATAGTCAGTCGACAATCATCGATAACCCACTCAAAAATTTCATCAATTTCGGCTCGGTCACAATCTGACTCCAGCATAAGCTCCCAAGAAAGAAAAAGTTGTTCCGGGTTTAATTCGTCAAAATCCGGCAATTTATCCATGGAACACTTAGCTTCCAACGAGCCCAAAAGAGACAATTCTCTCAGCATACGTGCCGGTTCATTGCCCGTAAGCAGTATATGCGGATCCGGCTTAAAGTGTATGTGCCAACCAGCGGTTAAAGTTGGATTTTCTGCTGTTAAAATATCGCTTGTTACACCATTATCCGTGGTTTTTGTGGCTTGCTCCCCACCACCTAACATCAGTTGTAATTGCGCATGGCATTCGGACTTTGCTTGTTCATCAATAGTTTCATCGGCCTGTAATGCCGTTAACATATCTTTCAACACATCGACCGTTTTTAATAACAGATCGATGGCGGCACGAGTGACTTCGCGCTCCCCGGTTCGCATTTCATCAAGCAACGACTCCAGCACATGGGTGAAATCAGCGACAACAGCAAAACCAAAGGTTCCACTACCGCCTTTTATCGAATGTGCTGCCCTGAAAATGGTATTGATACTTTCCAGATCTTCGCTTCCCGGACTCAAAGCGATGAGTTGTTGTTCCATACTATCAAGACCTTCGAAACTTTCTTCAAAGAATAATTGATGAAACTGGCTTAAATCGATACTCATGCTAATTTTTTTCCCGTTGAGTTATCCCAGCACCTTCTCCACTACAGAGAGTAATTTTTCCGGGTTAAACGGTTTGACGATCCAGCCCGTGGCACCAGCCTGTCGGCCTTGCTGTTTTTTATTGTCGCCTGATTCAGTGGTCAACATGAGGATGGGGGTAAAGCGGCATTGTGGTAATTTTCTGATTTCTGCAATCATGGTTAAACCATCCATGTTAGGCATATTGACATCGGAAATAATCACGTCAAAAGTTTCTGCCCGAGCTTTTGCCAGCCCTTGCACTCCATCTTCAGCATCAACAACTTCGTGCCCTGCACTTTTTAAAGTAAAGGAAACCATCTGCCGCATAGAATGTGAATCATCAACCGCCAGTATCTTTGCCATGTTTAACTTCGCTCCCTAGCTAATTTTTTTCTCATTGGAATTTAACAAAATAAAGGGTCATGCATACCTAACAGTTTCCCTGTATTTAACAAGACATCACTCGGCTTTGTAAGCTTGAATTCAAGGTTCAATTTATTGCATTTAACCCAGGTGGACAAAAGAAGTTGTAACCCGGCGGAATCGACCCTTTCTACCTGATCGGCAGTCATAGACAAAACTTCAGGATTTTTTTCAAAGGCGGTTGAAATACGTTTTTTAAGATCGGCTACATGCGCAATATCCAAAAAACGCCCACAGCTCACTGTTGATTTTTTAGCCAATTTTTTTACCTTGAAACACAGACCTATCTTAGGTATAGCAGAGACTTCTTATGAAGCAAATTTTCTTTGGTGTATAAATAAATGAAATTAATGCCATAATTTTATGTTATGGGCGCTTGAAACAGGCTTAAATCTGCTAGGCGTTATTTTGAAGAATTATTTTAACGGCTTTTGCTGTTTAAAAAAACGCAAGCCAACCATATCATCCAGCTCTTTTTGTTCATTTTTTTCTCTAAAATTCAATTCTTCTTTTTCTATTCTGGTGGTGACATTTTCCATCACCCGCTGCTTCATTTTGCTGGTTTTCCATCCCGCTGTTTTATGATTAAGGTTTTCCTGGGCTGAGGACAAGATATGTTTTTGTTGTCGTATCGCCTCGTCAATCTGCGCCAAAAAAACTTGAGAACGACTAAATTCGGCAGCATTGATGCCTTTTTTGGCTTTCTCTTGCAAAATAATGGCATAATTATCTCTGTGCAGCTGTAAATCATCGAGTCTTTTTTGAACCAGTGCATGCGATTCTCTTGATTGATGGAGTTCTCGAGCCGAACTTTTCTCTCTATGCCCAGCCAGCTTCACTATCGGTTTTAATTTTTTACTGCGCAACATTAGTTAAAATCCCCATGCGCTTCATCATCTACTACCCGTAATTCACCCCGCGCTTCTTCATGCAAATCGGTATCTCTCATTAATGCGTTTAATAAAACCACACTCTCATTCATATCTACCTTTTCATTCATACCTTGCTTTAGAAATTTTCTCAATTGTGGTTGCATTGTAATGGCTTCATCCAACACTGGCTCGGTGCCTTTTTCATAGGCTCCCACGCTGATCAAATCACGGTTTTGCTGATAAATAGAATACATCCCACGGAATTGATTAACCAACTCTAATTGTTCTTCAGAGATGATTTGCTGCTGCGCTCGACTCACCGACGCCTCAATATCTATAGCCGGATACTGACCAGAATCGGCCAATTGCCGAGAAAGGATAATATGCCCATCAAGAATGGCCCTCGCAGCATCAGCAATCGGATCATGCTGATCATCACCTTCAGTGAGTACGGTATAAAATGCCGTAATTGAACCGGCTCCTTTTTCAGCGTTGCCAGCTCTTTCAACCAATTTGGGTAATTTGGCAAAAACCGACGGCGGATAGCCTTTAGTCGCCGGTGGCTCACCGATAGCCAGTGCAAGTTCTCTTTGCGCCTGACAAAAACGTGTCAACGAATCCATTAACAATAACACTTGCTTACCTTCATCTCGAAAATATTCAGCAATAGATGTTGCAACTTTGGCACCATGGAGTCGCATCAATGGAGGTTGATCGGCGGGTACCGCAATAACCACTGCTTTTTTTAAACCTTCAGTGCCCAAATTATGTTCAATAAATTCCTTAACTTCCCGCCCTCGTTCCCCAATCAATCCCACGACAATAACATCGGCTTCGGTAAATCGGGTCATCATGCCTAGTAAAACACTTTTACCCACACCAGAACCCGCAAAAAGCCCCATTCGCTGTCCTCTGCCAACTGTGAGCAAGGCATTAATCGCTCTGACGCCTACATCCAGAGGCTGCTCAATTGGGTGCCGATTGAGAGGGTTTATTGGTTTACCTTCGAGAGGGACGAAATCTCCGCCACTGATTTTTTCGCCACCATCGAGTGGTTGACCATTACCATCCAAAACTCTGCTCAACAAATCCGAGCTCACCTGGATACCATCAAAGTGACTCATTGGACGCACTCTGGCGCCAGGACCTAACCCCTCGATTTCACCATTGGGCATTAAAAATATTTTTTCTCCACTAAAACCGACCACTTCAGCAACGTGTCTGGCACCATCGGCAGTAATAATTTCGCATCGACCCCCTACCGGCACTTCACATCCCTCTGCTTCCAATGCCAATCCAACCATTCTGGTTAATCGACCTTCAACTTGAAGTTTTTGTGGTACCTCAATAGCCGTGCAGGCCTGGTTCAATTTGTCGAGTAATGATGTTGGAGCTTCAGTCGTCATCACGGCTTCCTCCCAGCATCTGTGAAGAAATTTGATTAAGTCGCGCTTCAATGGTGGCATCAATATGTGACGAACGCGTATCAATCATACAGCCTCCGGCGGTGATCGAGCTATCTTCAATCAGTTGCCAGCCACTCTCATCCCGGTTACTGGAAGCAGGATAAATCTCTTGAATACACAGAAAATCATCCGGGTGAAGACGAATTTTGGGTTGGGTATCACTGCTCGGCAAGATGGCAAGACTCTCTCTTATCACTGCTGCTATCTGCTGCGGATCTTGCTGCAATTCACGACGAATAACCTGCTTAGCAATCAACACACACAGTTTTAACAATGCCGCTTCCGTATCTTCATTTATTACATTAAGAGGGTATTGCATCTTATTGATAATATTAATTAATTTTTCTTTTAATATTGTTTTTTGATTTAATGTCTGCTGTAATCCTTCGGCGACACCTTGTTGATGTCCTTCTTCATATGCCTGACGTCGGATCTGTTCAAGTTGGCTGGCTGTCTGCGGGGTTTTCTTCAAATTATGTCTGATACGGTGTTGATCTGATTCCGTTGAATTAGCCACTGTACCTCGCATGTCAGGCATAGACCAGGACTCCACATCAGCCAATTCGTTCGCTTTATACAGGTTCTTTTTGCTCATGATGATTACACTATTCGCGGGTCTTTAACTTTGGCAGCTGCGTGCTTTATCACTTTGGTCAGCATTAAATCATTTCCTCCCCTGCATTCCCCAAGACTATTTCGCCTGAATCCGCCATTCTGCGAGCGACGGTTAAAATTTCTTTCTGGGCTGTTTCTACTTCACTCAATTTAACAGGCCCCATAGCTTCCAGATCATCACGCATCAATTCGGCAGCACGTTTAGACATATTTTTAAATATTTTTTCTTTAATTTCCTCATCGGATCCCTTCATTGCCATCACCAGGATATCCGTAGAAATTTCCCTAAGAATGGCCTGCACACCACGATCATCAACTTCAATCAGATTCTCAAAGACGAACATCAGATCCTGGATCTCTTGTCCCAAATCTTCATCCTGCTCTTTTACGGCTTCCATCACACGGCTCTCAATGGAACTGTCAAGGAAGTTCATAATATCCGCAATCTTTTTCACACCCCCTATTTCTTTTGATTTTGAACTGGTGCCAGATGCAAACTGTTTTTCCATGATGTCATTGAGTTCCTGTAATGCAGCCGGTTGAACGCTTTCCAATGCAGCAATTCTCATCACCAGATCAGCCTGGGTGTTTTCGGGTAAAATACCTAAAACCATAGCGCCTTGATCCGGATCGAGATAACTCAACACAATGGATTGAATTTGCGGGTGTTCAAAACGAATAATATCGGCTACTGCTCGTGGGTCCATCCACTTTAAAGTATCCAGACCTTTGGTATTGGCGCCCAAAAGAATTCGGTCTATGACTGCATCGGCTTTTTCTTCACCGAGCGCCTGATTTAAGGCGGTTCGAATATATTCATCGGTTCCAATACCCAATCCAGTACCTTGCTCTAACTCCTCAAGAAAATCATCCAGCACACTAATGACCGAGTTTTTACCAACATTATTCAACGACGCCATGGCAAGACCAATTTTTTGTACTTCTTTTGGTCCCATATGTTTTAACACTTCTGCGGCATTGTCTTCCCCCATACTCAATAACAACACGGCGGCTTTCGAGATGCCATTCAGTTCCTGTTGCTGCTGTGTTACCGCTAATGCCGTATTCTCATCATTCATCATCTGCTATCCAGTTTTGCACCAATGCCGCGACCTGTTTTGGATCATTTCCAACCATCGCCTTTGCTCGTGTCACCTGTGACAATTCGCCAGCGACAGGTATATCAAGCACTTCCTGAGCTGAAGCCATTGAGGCGCTATCAATGGCGTTATAATTTTGAGGCGATGCAATCAATGGTGGTGGTGTTGATAACCGTGACATTAATGGTTTTAAAATGACAAATATGAGTAAAATGATGCCGACAAAAGCAATAACGGGCTTCCACAACGCATGAAACAACGGCTGTTGGTAAAACTCAAGGGGGGCTGCTGCTGGTAAGGCAACAGGTTTGATAAATTCAAAGCTATCGACCATGATTTGGTCACCTCTTTGAATATTATAGCCCACCACCCCCTGGATAAGGCGATTTATTTTTGTCAGTTCTGCATTGGGACGGGCTATTAAAGTGCCAGGATTTTGCGGATCATCCATATAATTAACACCCACCGATACTGTCAAGCGGATGATGTTGCCAACCTGTTGCTGGGTATGGCTGATAGTTGTATCGACATCAAACTTACGCTCAGATTCGGTTCTTTGACTCAACGGTTTTGATTTATTTTTATTGTCGGCTGTTTCTAACGCTGGTGGGTTACCATCAAGCGTCGTCTCTGGAATGGTGGCCGCAGCGGGGGGTTGATTACTCAGCGAACCCGCCACGCCAACAGCGTCTTGCGGCGACAAAGTGGTTGATGTGGATTTTCTTTCACTCAACACCGCACTCAGATCCGGATTGAATATTTTTTGTGTTTGAGAAACTTTGGTGAAATCCATATCGACATTAACCTGCACCGTAAAGTTTTCCGGCCCGAGTATTGGCGATAACAGCGTTTCAATTTTGCCTGTCAGTTCTTTTTGCCTGCGGGACTCTGCCACAAACTCTCTTTCAGTCGCCTGCTCCGATGCCGTTGCTGAACCCGAATGATATAGGCGGCCAAATTGATCGGTTAATGAAACTCTGGCATTTTCTAGTCCCGGTACTGCGCCCGCAACAAGATCCACTATTGCTCGCCCCTGTTCACTATCCAGCCGTCCCCGACTGATTAAACTTAAAACAACCGCAGCACTTGGCGATTTACGGGTGCCCACAAACGAACTTTGCTTTGGAAGAGCAAGGTGTACCTGAACAGCTCTGACGCCTGGAAATTGAATGATACTCTTTTCCAGCTGCATTTCCTGATTTCGAGTCAGGCGGGCCTGTTCCAATCTTTGACTGACCCCAAATCCAGAATCCTTCTGCAAAAATTCATTGCCATTTGTAGCAGAAATACCTTGAGATGCCAAGGCCAGCTTTGCTTGCTGATACTTGTCTTGAGCCACCAATAAAGAACCATTGGAAGCGAGTTTATAAGGAATTTTATTTTGTTCCAAATACGATACTGCATCAGATGTTGTCTGACTATCAAAATTTCCCATCGGCCGCATATCAGGTTTTTGCGCCCAGAGCGCGATAACAATACCCAGCGCCACACTGGCGGCGAGTCCAACCATGAGACCGGCTTGTTTAACCAAGCCTAAATTAGCCAGACCCGGCATAAAACCACTATCAACAGCTGGATTGACAGTTACCATATTCTGGGAGGGATTTACATCTGCCACAATATATCCTCAATAATCCTGATACAGCCTAAAGCGGCATATTCATAATATCCTGATACGCTTGTACCAGACGATTTCTTACTTGTAGTGTCGCCTCAAATGCAATAGAAGCCTTTTGCCCTGCCAAAACCGATTCGACTATGGTGACATTCGGATCACCTTTAATCAGTCTGTCTGAGAGATCGCCTGCTTGCATCTGCAGCTCATTCACCGTGCCCAGGGCATTACTAAAAAGTGAACTAAAATCTACTTTAGCTGTTTGACTGTTGCCAACAACGCCATCCAGGGAGGGGTTTTGCTGTGGTAAAGTACTCCCTGCAGCTTGTGACATGCGCTGCATTTCCACCATAAGCCTAGCGCTATCAATGGTATTCATTTTTTATTACCCGACTTTATCTAATTGATTTTAATGCGATATTCTATATATCGTGATGTTTTCATGGTATCTCTATCCCAGCTTCACGCATTTTTGCCAGTTTATAACGTAGTGTTCGTGGACTAATACCCAGTACATTGGAAACCTCACTACGTTTACCGCTAAATTGTTGTAAAGCATCCAGAATAATCTGAAATTCATGATTCCTGATATTGTTGCCTAAATTCACTTCATCGGTTGTATGCCGATGAAGTGAACGATTTTCTGTTGAGGTATTGACTGGATTTACATCAACATAACTATCTTCGATCTGTATATCTGTAATTTGAATATAATGATCAAGGTGCAATATCATCGCTCTTTGCACCACATTTTCCAACTCTCGTACATTACCTGGCCAATTATGACGGCGCAATTTGAGTTGTGCTTCATTACTTAATTTAGGCAACGCCGTACCCTGCTGTTTACTCAAATTCTTTATCATTGATTCTGCAATCGGAATAATGTCTAAGGGACGTTGACTGAGCGTCAAACATCGAATAGGGAAAACGTTTAATCGATAATAGAGATCTTCTCTAAATTTCAATTCATTCACTTCCTGTCTCAAGTCTTTATTGGAAGTCGCAATGATGCGAACGTCCAGTTGAATACTTTTTCGACTGCCCAGACGTTCAACTTCTTTTTCCTGAAGCACCCTTAAGAGCTTTGCTTGTAACCCGGCATCCATTTCGGATATTTCGTCTAACAACAGAGTGCCACCTTGCGCCTGTTCAAACTTGCCTGGGCATGCCTGATGCGCACCGGTAAAAGCGCCTCTTTCATAACCGAATAGAGTTGCCTCAAGCATATTTTCAGGTATTGCGGCACAATTTATGGCCACAAAGGGTGATTTTTTACGAGAAGAATGGTTATGAATATAACGTGCCATAACTTCCTTTCCGGCGCCACTCGGGCCTGTTAACAACACCGTTGCCTGACTTTCTGCAACTTTCAGTGCGATATTAAACAAATTTTTACTTTTTGGATCTTCTATAATTGGCACATGATCATCCGGTTGAAGTGGTTGAATATAGCGATTTACCAAGTTAAGTAGCACTTCAGGCGCAAAAGGTTTTTGTAAATAATCCGTTGCCCCTGCGCGCATGGCTTGAACTGCTCCGTCCACACTACCATAAGCTGTCATCATCAAAAAGGGAAGTTCTCGTGAACTATTTCTCAAAGCCTGTAAAAAATCATGACCATTCATACCATCCATTTGCACATCACTCACCACGATGTCAGGATTTTGACGTTGCATCCTTACAATGGCTTCTTTGCCATTTTCTGCTTCAATAGTTCTATAGCCGGCAATTTCCAGAGTGGTTGATAACGCTTCTCTTAAACATTCATCATCTTCAACGAGTAATACTGTTGACTGACTCATAAACTAACTCCACCCTTGTTCATCATTTTAAGTTGTTGTGCAAATAGCGCTTTATGGCGATGAAGCGCTATTTATGCTGAAAATGGTGTTATCCAGACATTCTGGCTGGCCCATTACAATTCTGTCCTTATACAATTTCCTTATGCAATTCTTGAACCAAAGGCAAGACAATTGAAAATTCAGCACCACCTTGCTCAAGATTACGCCAGTTAACCTGCCCTTTTGCTGAAGTAATTACCGTATGGACAATAGCAAGCCCTAAACCTGTGCCCCTTGTTTTACTGGAAATAAAGGGATCAAATAATTCAGCCTGGACGGATTTTTCCACGCCTGAACCATTATCAGTAATTTGCATTAACACCCCCTGAGTTGGGGCCTTAAGCGGTGTTGATTTAAATAACAGACTGATTTTTTTTTCTTGTTGTGTCGCTACCGCTTCACATGCGTTGCTCAAAAGAGAAAATAGCGCTTCTGTCAGGGCGTGTTGATTGATATAGATACAATCTTCAGGGGCAATTTGAATATCCAGCGTACCCTTTACTTGATTTTGCTTAAAAATTTCATGTATTTGACTTTCAATGTCATTGAACCAGCACAACACAGAAAATTGTGTTGCCATTTCAAGCCCTCCCCTGGCAAAAAGCAACATATCGTCAATTTGTTGATTCATATTCTCCAGCCGACCTTGTAACTTTCTCGCCATATCCTGTTTTTTAAACTCAGGGATAGCTTTATTCTGTAGATGGGATACATACAAAAGAGCCGTAGCCAAAGGGGTACGTAGCTGGTGAGACAAAGAGGCTATTGATTTGCCAATTGAAGCTAAACGTTTGTTTCTATCCACCCTGCTTTTGAGCTTATGCATGTCGGAAACATCGGTTAATAAAATAAGCTGTCCTTTATCCGATGCCAAAGGACAGGTAGCAACATGAAGATGGCGGCCATCTTTTAAAGCTGCCTCAATACCATCATTTTGATTGACTTCAAATGAATGTCTGACAATTTCAGCCCATGATTTACCTTTCAGGGTGGTATTGAGTAATTTTTCCGCAATGGGATTAAACTCGGTAATGTTGCCATTACTATCAATTTGCACCACAGCGGCAGGCAGGATGCTTAATAATC
>CAZKUH010000012.1:1674-15406 GCA_964555895.1 uncultured Enterobacterales bacterium | reverse complement strand
ATTAGTACCACCAAAACCAAATGAATTACACAGCACCATATCCAGTTTACTATCACGTGCAGTATGGGCAACATAATCCAGGTCACAACCTTCATCTGCATTATCCAGATTTATGGTTGGTGGCACAATTTGCTCTTCCAGTGCCTTGACACAAAAAACCGTTTCCACCGCACCGGCAGCGCCTAACATGTGCCCGGTCATTGATTTGGTCGAACTTACCATGACTTTTTTTGCATAGTCTCCAAAAACATTTTTAACGGCAATAGTTTCCGCTAAATCTCCCACTTTAGTGGAGGTGCCGTGGGCATTGATGTAGGCTATTTCATCTGCATTGATGCCAGCATCTTGCAGGGCATTATTCATTGCCAGTGCAGCTCCGGCACCATCTGCCGGTGGTGAAGTCATATGATAAGCATCTCCACTCATGCCAAAACCGGTAATTTCAGCAAGAATATTGGCATTTCTAGCTCTGGCAGATTCATATTCCTCAAGTACCATAGCACCTGCACCATCACTAAGCACAAAGCCATCCCGATCACGATCCCAGGGTCTGGATGCTTTTTCAGGCGCATCATTTCTTTTAGAGAGCGCTTTTGCAGAGCTAAATCCGCCCATTGAAAGTGGTGTAGAAGCTTTTTCTGTTCCACCCGCAATCATAATATCAGCGTCACCATAAGCGATGATACGCGCAGCCTGACCGATACTGTGCAAGCCACTGGTACAAGCTGTAACGATGGACATGTTGGGCCCTTTGAAGCCATATTGAATAGATATTTGTCCTGAGACCATATTGATGATAGAACCCGGCACAAAAAAAGGCGAGATGCGTCTCGGACCAGTTCTAAATAAGGTCTCAGCATTTTTCTCAATAACAGACATACCCCCAATACCCGCGCCCATTAAAATACCAACACGGTTTTCATCATAACTGGACTGCATAAAACCACTATGTTGAATAGCCTGAACCGATGCTGCCACCCCGTATTGAATAAAGGGATCGAATTTCCTGACATCCTTAATTGACATATAATTTGCTATGTTAAGATCTTTGATAGCACCGCAAAATTGCGTAGAAAAGTTGCTACAATCGTAATGTGATATTTTATCAATACCACTTTTGCCAGCGACTAATCCCGTCCAGGTGGTATCCACATTATTTCCAAGTGGTGTAATTGTCCCAATACCAGTAATGACTACGCGTTTTTTTGACACTGCTAACTCCTGAATTTCGATTTGGCGTTTTAATACACACCCTCAAACCAAGCTTTAAATTAATATCATAAAAAAGGCAGTGCTATGCACCGCCTTTTGAACTTTGATCGAAAACGGATGAAATCAGGCGTTATCTACGTTCTGCGTGATATAATCAATAGCTGCTTGAACAGTATTAATCTTTTCAGCTTCATCGTCCGGGATCTCAGTATCAAATTCTTCTTCCAGAGCCATAACAAGCTCTACCGTATCAAGAGAGTCGGCGCCAAGATCATCAACAAATGATGCTTCTGGAGTCACTTCGTCATCTTTCACACCTAATTGTTCAATAACAATCTTCTTTACACGATCTTCAATAGTACTCATGAGTAAAATTTTCCTCTAATAATATGCCAATACGGGCATTCGTTTGCTAGTTTATTCATTCGGCAGAAAGTTTCAAGTGGCAATTGAAAAAAAAATTCTGGTTTGACCAGAGTGAAAGTTTCATCATTTGTTCTTTTTACAAAAAAATGCCAAATTCAGTAGATTAAAAATGGATATTTTAATCATTATGCCATGAACATGCCACCATTAACATGAATGGTTTCTCCTGTAATATATCCGGCGCCATCAGAACAAAGGAAATTACCCGCTCTGGCAATATCTTCCGGTTCACCCAAACGTGCGGCGGGGATTTTACTTTTTAGTGCCTGTCGTTGTTTATCATCCAGTGCCTTGGTCATATCGGTATCGATAAATCCGGGGGCGACTACATTTACGGTGATTCCCCTGCTACCTATCTCACTAGCCAATGATTTGCTGAATCCAATAAGTCCAGCTTTAGCTGCGGCATAATTTGCCTGACCGGCGTTACCTGTAGAGCCAACGACTGAACCAATAGTTACAATACGGCCCCATTTATTTTTCATCATCGGGCGCAAAACTTTTTTTGACATTTTAAATACGGAAGTTAAGTTGGTAGAAATAATTGAATCCCAGTCATCTACTTTCATGCGCATCAGTAAATTATCTCGGGTGATGCCGGCATTATTGACCAAAATAACGACCGCTTGCGTGTATTTGGACTCGATAGTCGTCATCAATCGATCGATAGAATCATCATCTGATACATCGAGCACCATACCGCAGCCTTCAAATCCATGCTCAGTAAGATAATCACTGATATTCTCTGCACCACTTTCACGGGTCGCAGTACCCACGACAATATGCTTATTGGCTGCCAATTCAAGCGCAATTGCCTTACCAATACCTCGGCTTGCACCGGTTACCAGGGCTATCTTTGATTTTCTTTCCATATTATTACCTTATAAAACAGTATATTATTTGATGTTATTAAAGTACTACATTAGATAACGTTGCCATGCTGTCCAAGGCCTTTATTTCACTTCCTTTTACGATACGTTTGCACAAACCACTTAAAATCTTTCCCGGACCACATTCAAAATATTGTTCAACACCGTAATCTTTGGCCTTTAATATGGTTTCGCTCCAACGTACGGGACAGTAGAGTTGTTCGATTAGCGCTTGTTTTATTTGCTCAGGTTTTTCTGTTGCAATGACATTGACGTTATTGATAACGGGAATTGTGGGTCGATTAAAGCTTAAATCGGCTAATTTACTCGCCAGTTTTTCTGCCGCAGGTCTCATTAATACACAATGTGAGGGTACACTCACCGCTAAAGGTAATGCTCTTTTAGCCCCTGCTGCCTTACAACCCTGCATCGCTCTTTCAACCGCTACTTTATTACCCGCGATCACCACTTGACCCGGACTATTAAAATTGACCGCAGAAACAACTTCATCCTCAGCTGAATCTAGACAAGCAGCAACGACTGCAGCATCTTCCAGTCCAATGATTGCCGCCATCGCGCCGACCCCAGCGGGGACAGCCTGCTGCATGTATTGACCTCGTAGACTGACCAACTGCACAGCATCAGCAAAAGAAATTACCTCGGCCGCGACCAAGGCGGAAAATTCACCGAGGCTGTGTCCTGCCAATATTCCAGGTTTTAAATTTGTGGAAACCAGCCGCCATAAGGCAATGCTTGCAGTGAGGATTGCGGGCTGGGTGATCTCCGTCGAATTGAGTTTTTCAAGTGGACCTTGTTGACAAATACGCCAAATATCATAACCTAGGACTTCACTCGCTTCATTGAAAGTATCAATCAGTTGAGGAAAATTTTGTACTAACTCCTCAAGCATTCCGAGGCTTTGAGAACCCTGTCCAGGAAACATAAACATTATTTTTTTCATAATTTCCTTTTGCACTAATATTTTATCAGAGCGGAACCCCAGGTGAAACCGCCACCAAAAGCTTCAAGTAATATCATTTGGCCTCGTTTTATACGACCATCACGTATCGCTTCATCAAGCGCGAGTGGCACTGATGCTGAGGAAGTATTTCCATGTTTGGCTACCGTTAAAATAACTTGATCCAATGACATACCGAGTTTTTTTGCCGTAGCTTGTATTATTCTGATATTGGCTTGATGAGGAACTAACCAGTCGATCTCAGATTTATCTATATTGTTGTGCTGTAAAGTCTCATCGACGATATTGCTCAAAGTTTTTACGGCAATTTTAAAAACTTCGTTACCACGCATTCGAATATATTTATCTTCCAGATCAAGGGTAGCTAGAGGATTATTACAATAGAGCAAATCTTTGTATTTTCCATTTGCATAAATATGCGTAGATAAAATGCCAGCTTCTTCTGACGGACCTAAAATTACCGCTCCAGCACCATCCGCAAATAAAATACAAGTACCTCGATCAGTCCAGTCTGCTAATCGACTTAGTAGCTCAACGCCGATCACCATAACGTGTTTTTGATGCCCTGTTTTAATAAATTGATCGGCAATACTGAGTCCGTAAACAAACCCTCCACAAGCCGCTGTAATGTCAAAGGCAGCAATCACCGGTAAGCCTAATGCTTCTTGGATCAGACATGCTGTGCTGGGGAACACTTTATCGGGTGTCGCAGTAGCGACAATAAGCATGCCGATATCGTCAAGTTTTAATCCGGCAGCCTCCAGTGCCTGACGAGCTGCCGCCGCGCCAAGTACAGTCGCGCTTTCCGATTTATCAGCAATATGCCTTTGTTCAATACCCGTGCGTTCCACAATCCACTGATTGGTGGTATTAATGGTTTTTTCAAAATCAAAATTAGTAACAATTTTTTTGGGTAAGGCACTCCCAGTTCCTAAAATTTTTGTGTGTTTCACTCTAGTTCTCGCTATTTATCAGGCCATCCAGGGCATTTTTTATTTTATTTGGCACATCTAAACGAACCTGCTCTACTGCTTCAATAATGGCAAAGCGCATCGCAATGGCATTAGCCCCACCATGACTTTTAACCACAACATGTTCCAAACCGACAAAACTTGCGCCATTATACCGATCAGGATTTATCTCATCTTTTAAATGTTTTAATGCTGGCTTCAACAACCATTGCATAATTCTGCCACGAAATCCACGCAATAATTTTGTATTCACTAGATCCGCAAAATAATGGGTCAAACCTTCGCTGGCTTTCAATACTGCATTACCAACAAATCCATCACAAACGACGACATCTATTTTGCCATTATAAATATCGTTACCTTCCACAAAACCGCAGTAATTCAATTTATCAACCTGCTGTAACAATAATGAAGCCTGTTTTACCTTATCATTGCCTTTAACTTCCTCAATCCCAATATTGAGTAAACCCACTTTTGGTTGTGTTATTTTATCAACAGTTTCCGCTAATACAGCGCCCATCACCCCGAAATGAAACAGTGCTTCCGAGTCACAATCAATACTGGCACCTAGATCAAGCATCCTTGTAAAACCTCTTTCACTGGGTAATACCGTAGAGATTGCCGGACGCTCAACGCCTGGAAACATGTTCAAAAAATGTCTGGACAACAGTGTTAGCGCTGCAGTATTTCCTGCACTGACACAACCCTGCGCCCTACCCTCAGCAACAAGTTGCAACGCAATACCCATGGAGGCTTCGTTCTTTTTTCGAAAAGCCGAAGCTGCTCTTTCGTTCATGGAAATGGCTAAAGGTGCGTGAATGATTTCAAATTGTGTGGCTTGAAGTTTCTCCACATCGAACAAATGTTCAGACTTTTGGGATAAAGCAGAAGTGATAATTTGTTCGTTACCAACAAACAAAAAATATAGCGAACTGTCAGCTTCAAGTGCAGAAAGTGCAGCTTGCAGCATAACATGGGGACCTAAATCGCTCCCCATGCAATCAATGGCAAGGGTTATTTTTGGCAAAGTTACAGCTTACTGAACTTTGCGACCCTTAAAATAACCATCCGGGGTGACGTGATGACGTCTATGGATTTCGCCAGTGGTTTGGTCTTCTGTCAATGTCGGTGCGCTTAAAGCATCGTGAGAACGACGCTGATCGCGTCTTGCGCGTGATACTTTGCTTTTTTGAACAGCCATAGTTATCTCCTGAATATATTCATCTTAAATCTAGTATGGTTATCTTTTGTCATTTTCATGTGACAAAAGGTCTTTTAAATCTGCAAATGGTTTGATGGTTTCTCTATCAGCCACTTTATCTACTTTTACCTCACCTGCAAAACTTTGGTGGGTTTGGCATCCTTGGTTGAAATGATGTGAAGGCGCAATTGGCAGTTCCAATAAAACTTCATCCTCAATCAATTTCTTCAAATCAACCCAATCATCATCGGCAAAAACTGGTTCATGAAGCTCAAGCGCATTATTAGCCTGTTCTTCCGTTTTCACCACGAGCCAATTAAACTGATGCGCTATGGATATCTCCATTGGCTGCAAACACAACTGACAATATACGGTCAGCGTGGTTTTCAATTCGCCTTCAAGGTGAACACGATATTGTTCGTCCTTACAGGCTACAAGCTTTACCTCAACCACACCTGCATCCAGCGCAAGTAGTTCAACTAATCGTGCTAGTTGAGAAACCGCAACAGAACCATTAACCACAGCGCCAGATTTAGCCAGTCGCCAAGGATTTAGAGTCGCAGGTAAAGGAGCCCATTTCATAGGCGCGCAATAATAGCGATATCGTCGCTTGCAGTCAAAGAAAAAGGCTGTTTTTAAGCGCTTAAACCGTTAAAATGATACAATTATTAATATTCTAGCAGATTTCGACGTTTTGAAACTGATTCTTGCTTCATCATCCCCTTATCGAAAAATGCTGCTGGATAAACTTCAGCTCACTTTTGAACAAATTTCTCCAGCTATTGATGAGTCAGTTTTAACCAATGAAACTGCTGAATCGCTGGTATTACGTCTAGCCAAAGCCAAGGCAAAAATTGTCGCCAAAAGCAACCCAAACTGCCTGATCATTGCCTCAGATCAAGTTGCTCTTTGCCAAGGCGTTATATTGGGTAAACCCGGGGATTTTGACAATGCGGTTAAACAATTGCAGCGTCAAAGTGGACAGCAGGTCACATTTTTAACATCAATCGTATTATTGAATAGTATTAATTCACAATTGCAACACAAAATATGCCGAACGGAAGTCACCTTTCGAGAACTCACTACCGCTCAAATCAACTACTACCTCAAGCATGACCGACCCTTTTCCTGTGCCGGGAGTTTCAAATCCGAGTCCTTTGGTGTGACACTCTTCAGTAAAATTACCAGTGAAGATCCGGACAACCTGTTAGGACTGCCTTTGCTAACCCTGGTTGAAATGCTTCGGACAGAAGGTATTGATCCTTTGGCAAAAAACTGTTTTTCAATCGAGCCATAAGTTATCGTATCTTGGACACTTGAGATGAAAATCAATAAACTCAATGTGTAATGAAGTTGGGTTGTTCAGGTTCACCTAAATATGCATCAAGACGAGACAATATTCAAACATATTTATTTTTTTCTATAAAACAAAGCAGTTTTAAGGTAAGGTTAGCTCCATAAATTCACTTGCTGTTTCAATGGTTCAGACGGTAGAGCCACGGCCTGTCAGATTGCAGCAAAAAAGGCACTGTTGCAGACCGACTAACGTCAATTTACAACAGCATAATTTTACAGTTACAAAATATAAGTCAGCAATATAAATGAAAATTCACAGAAAAATAGCAAAGATATTTGGATATGATCTTATAAGGCGCAAGAAACACCCAACTTTAAATACGCATGTTATAAATCTGATAAACCACTATAAAATAGATCTTGTTTTGGACGTAGGTGCTAACTATGGGCAATTTGGTAGTTTATTGAGGAGAGAGAAGTATAAAGGGGAAATTCATTCATTTGAACCAGTAAGCAATAGCTTTGATAATTTGAAAAAAACCAGCCGTAATGATAGGAACTGGTTCGTTCACAAGTTAGCCATAGGTGCAGCTCCCGGCAAAGAAAAAATTAATGTGTCATCGGCTTCTGTTATGTCCTCTTTTCTTAAACCAAATGACTTTGGAGAAGAAACATTTAAAAATATGAATGTGGTACAAACAGAAATGGTAGAAGTTGAGACAATTGATGGTTTTCTTTCTAGGCAAATAAACGATTTTAATAAAAAAAGAATCCTGCTTAAAATGGATACCCAGGGATACGACCTCAAGGTGTTAGAAGGCTCACTGAATTCATTAGACTATACCGTTGCTATTTTGTCAGAAATTTCTCTAATCCCAATTTATTCTGGTATGCCGCATTATCTTGATGCACTAAAAAAATATGAAGATTATGGATTTGTTGTGACTGGATTATATCCAATTACTAGAGAAAACAACAGCTTATCAGTGATTGAAATGGACTGTATGCTAGTCAATAGCAAAAAAACATCAAGCGGATCAAGTTGACGCTTTAGGCATCGCTGTGGCAAGTAATACATCTTATTGGAGGAAAGCATGAGCCGTCCAATAATTGCAGATAACAAACCAGGTTTTTAAAAGGAGAGATGTATCTCTTCTGCACATGTGGACCACCAAAGAGTCTAACTCATTTTGCCTGTCACCCTCAAACGAACGAGCAACAGCAGAAAGTAATCTTGTAATCGGTGGTGATATTGGGGAAATACTACAAGAAAACATAAAGAAATTAATTGGGGCGTATAGAAAATATAATCAGAAGTTACTCACTCTTTCAAAAGTAAAAATGGTTAAAGTGCAATAGGTAAAAAGCAAAGCCCTGTTTTCCAGTAGAAGCATATTCCACCAAATCAGATAAAAGATAAATAATGGTTTAATGGAACTGTCAAACTATAAAGCGTCGTTGCTAATCGCCTAACTGCTGAATGCAAAGCTTAACGTTAGAAATTATAAAATCATGTATAATTTCACTTTACAGGGGTAGACTAAAGTTGAGCCTAATTGGCAAATATTCTATCTTGTACATAGCGTTAAAAAATTATGACATTGCCTACATTAAGAACCAACTTCATTCGGTCATTGTGTCTGCATCAACAGCATCGAATATGGGAAACAAGTTATTCTACAACCTCGTTATGTGAGCAAACAGGAAGTGTAAATTAATAACAGTAGAAAAAAAGGAATAAAGGAATGAAATTAGTATTAGTCTTTTTAGTATCAATATTATTGACTTATGAAGCTCGCGCTTCTTCTTTTGAAGAAAAAATGGTGTACCCAGGTGATTCCATTGGCATTAAACCTGTATCAGATTATGTCAATATATGGTGGCAGTGGAGCTACTCTATGCCACAAGAAAAAAGTCCGGTAAGCGATCTGACTGGAGAATATTGTGGTATTGCTCAGAAAGGCGATGTATGGTTTCTTGCGGGTGGTTATGGAAGCTCTAAAATTAAAAGAAGTTGTACAATACCAAAAGATAAATATATTTTCTTTCCAATAATTAATATGGTCTATTGGCCTCACTATAAAAATTCACTGTCGTGTGAAGATGCAAAAAAATTGTCTGCACTTAATAATAATGAATTGCTCTCAATAGAAATTATGCTTGATGATGAAATTGCCTTGAATCCAGCAAATACACGTATTTCATCTGTAAATTGCTTCGATCTATTAGGTTTAATTCCGCAGAAGTTTAATCCTCCAAAGATCTATCCGGCTGCTACAGATGGGTATTGGGTTATGCTAAAACCTCTATCTATAGGCGACCATGTGCTTACTTTCAAAGCACAATACAATCGTGAAAAAGGCGCATATAGTAAAATGCTTCAAGAAATAGAATATCAAATAAAGATAGAGTGAATCCCCATTCTTTGATTTGGGCCTCTAAAACTAGAATATCGATATAATCAATTAGACAGAATAAGGGGTAATTCCAGAAGATGATGGATAATGGCAAATGGTTGCCATTTTTGTAATTGAGCTATTGAATGTGCGCCATGGCTAATACCGATACGCTGCATTTTAGCGCTTGAAGCCATTTCCAGATCAAATTCAGTATCGCCAACCATAATGGCAGCTGAAAGCGGGATCTGCAGCCGTTTACACAGTTGATATAGCATGTCGGGATCTGGCTTACCGTTAGCTTCATCGGCACAAATGCTATCCGTGAAAAACGCTTTCACCCCGGCTTCTTCTGCCATCACTCTTTCCAGACCAATTCTTGCTTTTCCTGTGGCCACTGCCAGTAAAATATTTTGTTGTTGTAAAATTTCTAAACATTCGATTGCACCAGGATACATCGGTGTCGGGGTATTATCCGTTTCGATATACAACGTCCGATAACGTTTGAACAAATCTTTTTGCTGTTCAATTTTTGTCCTCGGGAATAACTTTTCAAAAGCATGTGGTAAATTTAAGCCGATGATTTGCTTAACAGAGTGAGCACTGGGCACGTTGAGACCCACCTCAGAAGCCGCTGTTTGCATACAAGAGACAATACGGCCCGTTGAGTCCATCAAGGTACCATCCCAATCAAAAATGACCAGTTGGGGTTTCGTTGTTAATTTTTTATTGGATAAATGCATCGCAAGCTCTGTGTAAAGATTAACGTTCAGCAAACTGTGAAATCAAATCATCAGCATAATTTAACTGCTCGAGCGCATGAATAAATGGTTCATCAATCACAGCATTTACTGTTGTCGTTGTCGCATTTTCATCCGCTCTAAATGAAAGCGATCTGGCGTGTAGCATTAATCGCTTGATATTATATTTTTGCTCTTTTTTAATCAGCGTATCCTGTTGCAAATATTTACTGTCACCCATAATTGGAAATCCTGCATTAGCACAATGAATGCGGATTTGATGAGTTCTGCCACTGACAGGTTCAACTTGAAGTAAACTGGTATTTTCACTACGAGAAATTAATTTGAATCTTGTTTGCGAAGGTTTACCGTTGTCTGCAACCCGCATAATTCTCTCTCCGCCCCTGCCTTGAACTTTTTCCAAAGGTGCATCAATAAAATCTAAATTTTGGGGCCACTTACCGTGAACCACACATAAATACAGCTTTTGCATTTGCTTTTCACGTAGTTGTTGGTGTAAATATCGTAGCGTACTGCGTTTTTTGGCGAGTAATAATACGCCTGAAGTTTCTCTGTCTAAACGATGGACCAATTCCAGGAAAGGCCAATCTGTGAATAACGCGCGCAGCCCTTCAATAACCCCATAACTCAATCCGGAGCCACCGTGAACAGCTAACCCTGTGGGTTTATTTAACACAAGCCAGTTTTTCTTTTCCTTGATGATGGCTTTTTTAATCGATCTGACGGGTTCCAAAGTAGTGTCAATGGTTTTTTTTGTTACTTCAGCAAGACGCATAGGTGGTAACCGCAAGACATCACCTGATTGTATTTTATAATCAGCTTTAACCCGTTTTTTGTTGATACGGATTTCACCTTTTCGTAACAAACGGTAAATGCGAGATTTTGGCAATCCTTTAATTAAACCAATCAATAGATTATCCAGTCTCTGGTTAATACGGTCGTCCGGAATATTTAAAAGTTGTACTTTACTCGTATCTGAAATTTTCATGAGCGGATTATATACTTAAATCCAAACTTATTGCAGGGTTCAAATAGCATTTATACCACTGACAACATATAAGGTGCTGAAAATCAGAGATTTTTTAACTTGATGCACTCTGTTATAACTGCTATATTCAACACTGAGAGCCGAATTTGCTGACAATGACGGTTTTTCAGTATTAAATTACTGCTTATTTATTGGCATACCTGCTCATTCTAATCAGTAAATTAAAGCGACAGCACGCAAAGTCAGCCTTGAGTGTAGGCTCAAATAAATGAACTCGGTAACAACATCATTCAACTTGCTTATGACTGACTGTAATGATTCAACTGAGTGATAAACAAATTTATCAGAAATGTTTTTTGTAAACATTTCTTAAGGGTTCAGAGAAATTTAAACACTCTGAATTGTATTAACGAGACAGCGTTTAGAGAACGCACGTTAGCAGGATGGAAAACACCTGCGCCGGATTTTGATGTCATTACTCTTTATCCTGGTAAGCTAAAAGCGTAAACAAATTAAAAAAACAAAAGTGTGTCTGACTTTTTGACAACAATCACTTTCGTATAAATAAGATTGACAGTATACTGTAACTCTTTGAAATAAAACAAATAGCGATTATTGCGTTTGATTTTAGAATCGTTGTGAAACCCCAAGGGTTTTAACAACTATTGTTTTTTTTGGGTTATCCCTTGTTTCGCCGTTTTCCTTCTCTCGCCAACCAATCTTCTCTAACGTTGCTCTCTATAATTGAGACAATATAAATGAAACGTATTTTAATAAACGCCACACAGGAAGAAGAGTTGCGTGTTGCCATGGTTGATGGACAGCAACTTTATAACCTTGATATCGAAACGCCAGGTAAAGAACAAAAAAAAGCCAATATCTATAAGGGAAAAATCACCAGAGTCGAACCTAGTCTGGAAGCAGCATTTGTAGATTACGGCGCTGAACGCCATGGCTTTCTCCCAATGAAAGAAATCGCCCGTAGCTATTTCCCCGAAGGTTATACTTTTAAAGGTCGCCCTTCTATCAAGGAAGTGTTGAAAGAAGGCCAGGAAGTCGTCATCCAGATCGAAAAAGAAGAACGCGGTCAAAAAGGTGCCGCGTTAACAACCTTCATCTCTCTGGCAGGCAGCTATTTGGTGCTGATGCCAAATAACCCCAGAGCCGGCGGCATATCAAGACAAATTGAAGGCGAAGAACGTACTGATTTAAAGAATACCATGCGAAACATTAGCCTCCCAAAAGGTATGGGAGTGATTGTACGAACCGCAGGTGTCGGTAAAAGTGAGGAAGAACTTTCCTGGGATTTACAGGTGCTGGTCAAACTGTGGCAAGCCATTGAGGAAGTTTCAAAAGAGCGCCCTGCGCCCTTCCTTATTCATCAGGAAAGTGACGTTATCATTCGCGCCATTCGCGATCATCTCAGACCACATATTGGTGAAATTGTAATTGACCAAAAAGAAGCCTACGAACGAGCAGTTCAGCACTTGCGACATGTTCGCCCAGATTTCGTCAATAAAATCAAACTTTATGAAGATAAAGTCGTCCCTTTATTTAATCGTTTCCAGATTGAAGGACAAATTGAATCGGCCTTCCAACGAGAAGTTCGCTTACCTTCTGGTGGTTCAATAGTGATAGATCCCACAGAAGCATTAATTTCTATAGACATCAACTCGGCACGTGCAACTAAAGGTGCCGATATTGAAGAAACAGCTTTTAATACCAATCAGGAAGCTGCTGATGAGATAGCTCGACAGTTACGCTTAAGGGATATGGGTGGACTGGTGGTGATAGATTTTATCGACATGCTGGTCGGCAAACATCAACGGGAAGTTGAGAATCGTTTACGCACGGCTCTCAGCAATGATCGTGCACGCATTCAAATAGGCAGGATTTCCAAATTTGGTCTGATGGAAATGTCACGGCAAAGATTGCGCCCCTCGTTGGTTGAATCCAGTAAAATTGTCTGTCCCAGATGCTCTGGACACGGACGTA
This sequence comes from uncultured Enterobacterales bacterium, assembly GCA_964555895.1. Taxonomy (GTDB): domain Bacteria; phylum Pseudomonadota; class Gammaproteobacteria; order Enterobacterales; genus DRNA01. Next base: position 2,312 of record CAZKUH010000012.1, on the reverse strand, counting down.
TCAGAAGTGTTGAGTCACTGTCTTTATCGGTACTACGTTTACTTGAAGAAGAAGCCACAAAAACTGCAACTCACCAAGTGAGAGCAACATTACCCGTAGAAGTAGCCACCTTTTTACTGAATGAGAAACGAGAAATTATCAGTAAACTGGAAAAACGTCATAACACCCAGATTTTAATACTGCCAAATCCGCACATGGATACACCACATTTTGAAGTCGATCGTTTGAAAAAAGATGAAACATCTCAGGAGGCCAGTTATGAATCCGTCGCAACTGCACCCGAATTGCGTTATGAACCGGTACTAAATAAAGCAGATAACATTGAAAAACCGGCCATCAAAGGACTGCCCACCGATGGTGTCGCACCCATGCCGGTTGTGACAAATAGCACGAAGACGAAGACGAAAACAGTGAAGCGCAGTGCCCAACAAGCCGGACTTTTAGTCCGCATTTGGCGAGGAATTTTTGGCTCATCCAGTAAAGATTCAAAACAACACAGCACGACGCAACAAAGACAAAATCGTCGACCAAATTCCAGGCAACAAAAAAATACCCGTGGCCAAACTCGCCATGCCCACAATCCCAATCGAAGAAACCAAAACCAAACCCAACGGCAAAACCAAAATCAGAGTCAAAAT
>CAZKUH010000012.1:0-1574 GCA_964555895.1 uncultured Enterobacterales bacterium | reverse complement strand
CAAAATCAGAGTCAAAATAGAAACCAACGAAGTACGCATTCCGAGAACAGGCAAAAGTCTGGGAACGCCAACTTGCAAAATCAGAACCGTCAGCAAGAAACGAGAAAAGTTGTCAACGATAGTCGAGAAAATGCAAATGCCACTCAAACGCATGCACCTCGCCCACCAAGAAAATCCCGTGAATCCAGGCGTACAAAACCTGTTGAAAACCCGGTAGAGAATAAAACAACTAATGTTGTAACACCAACGGAGCAACAAACACCCAAAACAAATGTGAAAGAAAGTAATAAAAACGTCATCACCACGGGCAAAAATCAACAAACGAAAACTGAATCAACTGTTGAAAAAACTACAGTAGCTTCTACGCAAACAACTATAAAATCAGCTCCGGCAAAACCTTTATCTAAAGAAGAAAATGTTGCGACTGTGGAAAACCCCTCAACCATCGACAAGAAGAGCTCACAGCAGCAAAATACCGACGCATCAAGGAAAGTGACTGAACAAAATAGCAATCGCGCTACGGTGACAAATGAAGACCATAAAACCGCTGCTGATACTAGAAGAAAACGCAAGGTTCCTTCCCATTTAGGGGGCAACAGATACAAGCGAACCACCGTAAAGGCACCGATGACAGATCAAATCATCCCAACACCAATTGAGCGCCCTAAGCCCAAAACCATACAAAGCGCCATCAGAACGGCTATTGTTGATACTCGAATTACTAATTACAATGAAGAAATCAAGAAAGTCCACAATCCTGAGATGAATGAGCATGCCAAAGAGCAGCCATTTGTGGACAAATCTGGGGATAAAACTGCCACCGCAAAAGTAAAAACCTCAGCAGATATGCCCAAAACTGTTGAAAAAAACAAAACAACTAAACAACCCAAAAAGACAACGAAAACCAAAGATGCCTCCAGTACTGAGACCAGTCAATCAAAACCTGCTAAAGCTAAAAAATCCAGCAAAACTGATTCCTTGTCAACAACTGAAGCGACCCCGTCCTCAAAAGAAAACAAAATCAGCACAGCTAAAAAAACCAGCAGTAACGCACAGCAAAGCAAACCAGCCAACAGTGCTGCTGGCAAAGCTAGTAGTGGCGCCAGCAAACCAAACTTTCAGCCGAAAAAAATTGAAGCGGCCTATAAAACTCAACCCAAGAAAACAGCTACTAACACTAAAGATGAAGCCAAAATTCAGCAGAAACCGACTACCCAAAGCAGCTTCAGCCCACCCACAAAACCAGGCAGCTGAAAACCATATAATTTACGCAGTGGCAGGTAATTTAATCTGTACGCAGGATAAGAAAAACTGCCAATTGATGGAATAAGAGTTTAAAAGCTAACAGCCCGAATAATCTTGCACGGCTAGGCTAAAGATCCCTCCACGCTGGTCGGGATGACTAATTGAAAAGGTCGGGATGACTAATGGAAAAGGTCAGGATGACTAATTGAAAAGGTCTGGGATAACAAAGTTTAAAAACCATGATGTCATCCTGAGCAGGATCGAAGGATCTTGTTGAGCGAGGGGTAAGATCCTTCCACTACGGTCAGGATGACTAATGGAGAAGGTCG
>CAZKUH010000011.1:0-15719 GCA_964555895.1 uncultured Enterobacterales bacterium | reverse complement strand
GGGTGTCAATGGTTATATCGTTAAACCTTTCACAGCTAACACCTTGAAAGAGAAGATTGATAAGATTTTTGAAAGAATTAATTCTTAACAGGGAAGAGGCTGAAAATGTTGGATAACAAAATTTACATTGAACAAGTCGAATCTTTACTCAACCATCTCAAGCGTGGTAATGATGATGAAGCTGATATCATACTCAGAACATTAAATAAAGAAAGAGAAAGCGATCTGTTTACCGAAATAGGCAAATTGACGCGAGAACTTCATGAAGCCTTGAATAATTTTAAACTGGATTCTCGAATTGCAGATCTTGCCGCTCAGGAAATCCCTGATGCAAAACACCGTCTTGAATATGTTTTGAAAATGACCAATGATGCGGCGAATAAGACCATGGACGCCGCAGATTCTTCATCCGAAATTTGTCATGGCTTGGTGGCCAAAACAGCGGCATTGCAAACGGTATGGAACAAGGTGAACAACAACGAGATTAAAGGCGCTGAATTTAAACACTTTTTTGTGGATTTGGGCGCGTTTCTAGAGCAAGTAAATCAGGGTGCGAATGAAATTTGTGCGTACATGACTGAAGTTGTCATGGCGCAGGGTTTCCAGGATTTAACCGGACAAGTGATTAAACGAGTGATCTCTTTGGTGCAGGACGTCGAAGAAAGTTTGGTTCATACCATAAAAATGTTCGGTCAAATGAATGATTATCAGGAAGCGGTCGAAAATGATAAACAACCTGAAGTTGGCGTTGAAGGTCCGGCGATAGATGCCGACAACAGGGATGATGTGGTTGCCAATCAGGACGAGGTTGATGATTTACTCTCCAGCTTAGGTTTTTAAGAGGCAGATGATATGGCTTTAGATGCAGATGAAGAGATCCTTCAGGATTTTTTGATCGAAGCAGCAGAAATACTTGAGATATTATCTGGACAGTTAGTCGATCTTGAGAATAGCCCTGATGATCAGGAGCTACTTAACTCTATTTTTCGGGGATATCACACGGTCAAGGGTGGTGCGGGATTTTTGGGTCTTACACCTTTAGTTGATATTTGCCACATTGCAGAAAATGTTTTCGATTTATTGAGAAACGGTGAGCAGAAAATTACTTCTGAATTGATGGATGTTTCGCTTAAAGCCCTCGATGCAGTTAATGAAATGTTTGAGGATATCCAGTCTGGTGAAATGCCGCAGCCTGCAGAACCAGAGATTATTGAACAGTTAGGGCGTTATTCCGTACCGCTTGCAGAAATGGCGTCGGAAACCGAACCGCTAGAAGCGTCGATAGCTACTGCAGCTGAAACAATAGTGGGTGATGACGAGATTTCAGAAGATGAATTTGATGCCTTACTGAATGATCTTCACGGGGAAGGCGGTGCACCAGGTAAAGCGCTAGCAAAAGATACAACACCAATAAAAAGTGCTGCTTCAGATGAAATTTCAGAAGATGAATTTGAGGCACTGTTGAACGATTTGCATGGGGAAGGCGGCGCGCCGGGTAATGAGAAGAGCAAAGCAAGTAGCCAGTCTTCATCAGAGAACTCTGCCGATGAAATAACGGAAGCGGAATTTGATGCGTTACTTGACGAATTACATGGCAGCGCTTCAGCGGCAACTTCAGCGAAATCAACGCCTGCAACAGATGCAACTAAAACCGCTGCGACAAAAAAGAAAACCAGCGTAAAAGCAAACAATTTAATCACTGACGATGAATTTGAGTCATTACTTGATGATTTACATGGTAGTGGCGGCTCTCCTTCAAAGTCTGAGGTAGTAAAATCCGATAAACCACCAGCAGCAAAGAGCGCAGCTAAAAAAGTGCCGACTGTGAAAACAAATGCAGCGAAACCGACTGCCGCCAAACCCACAGCATCCCGCTCAAAACCTGCCACAGTTAAACCGTCTGAGACAATTAAACCTAAGACAGCATCGGGGAAAGCTAAAACCGTAGCAACAACCAGACCTGCCAAGAAAGCCAGTGGTCGACCGGCGACAGAATCGACGGTACGTGTTGATACCCGAAGACTCGATGAAATTATGAATATGGTCGGTGAACTGGTTTTAGTCAGAAACAGACTCATTAGTTTGGGGCAGGCATTTTCAGATGAAAAATTATCCAAGGCAATTTCAAATCTTGATGTGGTGACCGGCGAGTTGCAGGGCGCTGTGATGAAAACCAGAATGCAACCAATCAAGAAAGTTTTTGGTCGGTTCCCACGTGTCGTTCGAGATCTTGCCAGAAATCTGAAAAAGGAGATTTCTCTGCAGTTAGTTGGGGAGGAAACGGATTTGGATAAAAATCTGGTCGAAGCGTTGGCTGATCCCTTGGTTCATCTGGTGAGAAATTCAGTCGATCACGGCATTGAAATGCCCGATATTCGCGAAGCTAATGGCAAAGACCGCATTGGTATGATTGTGCTTTCAGCTTCTCAGGAGGGTGACCATATTCTGCTGCAAATAGAAGATGATGGCGCGGGAATGGATCCTGCTCAGCTCAAGAAACTGGCAGTTAAGAAAGGGATGATGGATCAAGAAGCCGCCGATAGATTATCAGAATCAGAATGTTATAATTTAATATTACAACCAGGTTTTTCTACCAAAACTGAAGTTTCAGATATCTCTGGACGGGGTGTCGGGATGGATGTGGTTAAAACCAAGATATCCCAACTCAATGGTTCAATCATTATCGACTCGGTGCTTGGTAAAGGTACAACTATCAACATCAAAGTCCCACTCACATTAGCGATATTACCCACGCTGATGGTTGAAGTCGGGGGCGCAATATTTGCTTTCCCTCTCGGCAGTGTGAACGAAATATTCCACTTGGATTTAACCAAAACAAATATTGTTGACGGACAGCTGGCGATTTTGGTGAGAGAAAAGGCTCTACCCATGTTTTATTTGGAGCAATGGCTGACTGTTGCTGAAAAACGAAAAGGTCATAAAGAAGAAGGGCATGTGGTTATTTTCCAGATCGGTACCAAAAGAGTTGGTTTTGTGGTGGATGCATTGATCGGGCAGGAAGAAGTGGTGATTAAACCGCTAGGTGTGGTTTTACAAGGCACACCAGGTATGGCTGGAGCCACTATTACCAGTGATGGCAGTATTGCTTTAATACTGGATGTCCCTTCTTTATTAGGTCATTATACCTGATATGAAATTCGACACAGAAGCTGGCGACAACAGATACAGCTTTTAATCGGCAAGTCGAAGCAAAATATATACGGGTATATACCTATGACTTGCTTAAATGTCAGGTAAAAAAATAGATAAAAGGTTTTGAAAATGCCAATTCGCATACTGGTCGTTGATGATTCTGGTTTTTTCTGCCAGCAACTTACCACTATTTTAAATGATGATGCTGAGATGAAAGTGGTCGGCACGGCCAGTAATGGCAAGGAGGCAATTCTCAAAGTTAAAGCGTTAAAACCTGATGTGGTCACCATGGATGTCGAAATGCCAGTGATGGATGGAATTACTGCAGTAAAACAAATTATGCAAGAGTATCCAGTCCCTGTTTTGATGTTGTCTTCATTAACTTACGAAGGTGCAAGGTTAACGCTGGATGCTCTGGCAGCAGGAGCCATTGATTTTCAATTGAAAAGCTATGAGTCACTCTCTGCTGCCAATTCCAGAACAGCTGCTTCACTCCGGGAAAAAGTCAAAGCCGTCGCAGCTGTAAGAATACCCCGTAGAACAAATAGCGCGTCCACTTTGGCGATAAAGAAATCCCGCCCCGAAAGTCATCTTCCAGGCAGACATCGATCTGATGATTCAGTCAGGATGGCATCCTCAACGACTGTTGCTCAAGACAATCTGAACAGAAATCAGCATAAATACAAAGTATTGATAATCGGCTCTTCCACTGGTGGTCCGGTCGTGGTGCAACAAATCCTTACCGGATTGCCAGCTAATTTTCCTGTACCTATCGTCGTCATCCAGCATATGCCATCAACATTTACCGGCGCTTTTGCCTCCAGGTTGAATGGTTTATGTCAAATATCTGTGCGGGAAGCGGAAGATAATATGACTTTAACACCCGGGACTGCTTTTATAGCCCCTGGCGGCAAGCAGATCTATTTTGAAACAAAGGGTTCACAACCGCGTGCAAGGATCAAACCCGAAGATCCCAGAGTGGCCTATCAACCTTGCATTGATATTTCTTTTGCGTCAGCTGCGAAAAATTTTAATTCTGCGGTGCTGGCATTGGTGCTGACGGGCATGGGGGCTGATGGACGCGATGGTGCCAGACTATTAAAGCAAAGAAATAGTCAAATTTGGGTGCAAAATGAGTCAAGTTGTGTGGTCTATGGTATGCCAATGGCTGTAGTAAATGCCGGACTTGCCGATAAGGTATTAGATGCGGATGAGTTCAGTAGACAAATACTCAAGGAGATTTCATTTTGAAACTCGATAGTTTATCAATTTTAGGACTTTTTATTGCGTTTTTAGCCATCCTTGGTGGTCAGCTTTTAGAAGGTGGACGGTTGCAGGTGCTTGCCAATGGGCCAGCGGCACTGATTGTTATCGGCGGTACCTTGGGGGCGGTGATGTTGCAAACACCCTGGCGTATTTTTAACCGTGCCCTGAAAATATTCCCCTGGGTGTTATTCAGTCCGCCTTTTGCCTTTGAGCAAAGTATGAACAAGCTGGTTGACTGGAGCGCGAGTGCCAGACGGGAGGGTTTGCTAGGTTTGGAAGAGCTTGCAGACACTGAAAGTGATGAATTTATCCGACGTGGATTAAATTTATTGGTAGATGGCAGTGAACCCGAAGCAATCAGAAATGCATTATTAATCACGCTTGATTTAAATGAACATAAAACTAACGATGCAGCCAAGGTCTACGAAGCGATGGGAGGTTACAGCCCAACGATGGGCATTGTGGGGGCGGTGTTAGGTCTTATCCATGTGATGGGAAACCTGAGTCAACCAGAAACGCTGGGCCAAGGTATTGCAACGGCTTTTGTTGCCACTATTTATGGCGTCGGTTTAGCTAATTTATTCCTCATTCCCATTGCCCACAAATTGAAACATATTAATCAAATTCAAGCGCGTTATCGTGAAATGATTATTGAAGGCCTGGTGGGTATCGCAGAGGGTGAGAATCCCCGCGTAATAGAGAATCGTCTGGTTGCTTATTTGAATTACTAAAAATGCTGTCTGCTGGAAATGACGAGTGTTTTTATTGATAGGTTGTCAGTCTTGATGATGAGTATAATCTTATGATCCGAAAAAAACGTGTAGAAGATCCCCAACATGCGGATAGATGGTTGATTTCCTACGCGGATTTCATTACTTTATTGTTTGCATTTTTTGTGGTGATGTACTCAATTTCACAGGTCAACGAAGGGAAGTATCGCATACTTTCCGAAAGTCTGGTTTCAGCTTTTGACATGCCTGAACGAAGTTTGCAGCCTATCCAGGTCGGAGAGATTAACCGTACTGAAGTGCCTTATCAGGATACCCAAAATGATTTACCTGGCAGTGTCAATCCGGGGGATGAAAATGCGGGCGATTCGCAGGTGGACGTGAATGAGTTGGCACAGTTAAATTCCACAGCAAAACAAACCAAAGAAGAATTTCAGCAATTGGATAAATCTTTAGAGCAAGGGCTGCAAAATTTGATCGACCAGGGCGTGGTTAATATCAAGGCTTCTGAAGACTGGATAGAAATAGAGCTACCCAGTGGCTTGCTATTTAAAAGCGGTAGTGCCAGGTTGGGTGCTTCAGCGCTGGTTCTCTTAAAAGAAGTTACCGCGATTATTAATCAGAGTACGAACCTCATTCGTATTCGCGGTTTTACCGACAATGTACCGGTAGCGGGTGGCCGATTTAGTTCTAATTGGGCATTATCAGCCTCTCGTTCTGTTTCAGTGGTGCAATTATTACAACGACTCGGCATTGATCCGATGAGATTAGCTGTCGAAGGGTACGGAGAATTTGCACCTTTCAATGATAATGCCACCATTAAAGGCCGTGCAGATAATCGTCGAGTGGTATTGGCAATATCTCGGTTTATTCGAGGAGAATCTACGCCATTACCCGCGGCAAAAACACCATCTGATAACAACAACACGCAAAAAAACAAAGCGGGTTTAGAAGGGGATGAAGAACAATTCCAATTGATCCGAGGCGCAGATGGTCGCTTGATTATTCGTGGGAAAAATATCACGCCTGTCAAAACACAGCCATAAAAAACTTTTAGGGGAGAGCCGGATGCAGGTCTGGACAGTAGCAAATCAAAAAGGTGGTGTGGGTAAAACCACCACAGCGGTAAACCTGGGCGGCCTGCTGGCAGAACGGGGTTATTCTGTGTTGCTTATTGATCTTGACCCTCATACGTCTTTGTCCGCCTATTTTGGTGTTGATTGTGATGCGCTTTCTCATACTATTTTTGAATGTTTGAAAAATCAGCATTGGCATGGAGAATTTATTTTAGAAAAGGTCATATTACCCACGGCAACAGATAACCTGCAGCTTATTCCTGGTTCAATAGCCATGGCGACCATCGACAGACAAATGAATAATCTGGAAGGGAAGGGTTTTTTACTGTCAAACACTTTAAAGAAAATTGAAAATAGTTTTGATTATGTTCTTATCGATTGCCCGCCCATATTGGGTATATTAATGGTGAATGCGCTTGCTGTTTGTGATCGGCTACTGGTGCCCTGTCAAACTGAATATCTGGCTTTAAAAGGTCTGGAACGGATGCTGGAAACAGTCGCCATGGTAGCAAAAGCTGGACGCAGTCATTTTAGTTTTACCATCGTGCCGACCATGTTTGACCGTCGCACCAAAGCTTCCATAAAAGCCTTACGAGTGATGCGAGATAAATATGCCGACTCGTTATGGAATAATGTCATTCCGGTCGATACCAAATTCCGCGATGCCAGTCAAATACACCGGCCATTGTGTGAAATAGATACAGAAACGCATGGCTTAAGAGGTTATAAAATTCTGTTACGACAAATTCTTGCGGATAAACTTCAGGCCCGGAGCGCAGCCTAGTGTCCAGCATAAAAACTAAAGCCTCAGCCAGAGAATTAAAAGAGCGCAACAAAAGTGCAGAAGTATTGCAGGAATTTGTTGATAACTTGCTGACTGAAGCTGATTCTTCAGTCTCCTTCGATAATATTGATCAGCCTGTCATTGGTGAGAGCCAGTCATCGAATGCTCGAACAATTTCTTATTCCCGTGCCTCCAGTTTGATCAAGCCGCTATTGTCTGAACGCTTGAAAATGGCACAGAACCTGTTAAAAGAAATGCCTGTTTTAGGCGAAAAAGAAAAACAAAAATTTCTTCTCCCACAAAGTGAAACCCCGGAAACTTTGCTAGAAGCTGAACAGAAAACCCTTGTTAAGGATCTCGATCTGCCACAAATTTTAACCAATCCTATATTACCGTTATTCTCGACAATTATTGATCAAGGGATAGAGGATATTGAAATTGTTCTGGAAGAAGAACCTGCGTCTGCCTTAAAACCACTCTCTCCGTCCCCATTGGTTTCCAATACAGATGCTTTAAGCAACGAGATTCAAGCAGATGGAACACTGTCCGAGCCTATCAATACCTTTAAAAAAGCAGTCCCTAAAGTTTACCAAAAAACATATTCAGGTCCACCCGCCTGGGGTAAAGGTGAATTTCAGACGCTAACTTTTAATATCGGAGAGCTTAAATTAGCTGTACCGTTGGTGAAATTGGGGGGAATACATCGTTTGCATCCAGAACCGACACCTATGGCTGGTCGACCGCCTTGGTATATGGGCTTGGTGGCTGATGAATTTGGAAATATTTCTTTAATAGATACGGCGCTCTGGATCATGCCGGAAAAATATGAAATTGCCAAAGCTAAAGGTCTTGATTATGAGTATATTGTATTATTGGATGATACACGATGGGGTTTAGCCTGCAGTTGCGTTAATGATGCCTTAACCTTAACAGAAAATGAAGTGAAGTGGACGGCTAAAGGTTCTAAACGACCTTGGTTGGCTGGGATGCTGGTTGATCAAATGTGCGCGCTGCTGGACGTGGATGTGCTTATCGAAATGTTAGATGAATTGGCCGGTGAGTCGGTACACTAGGCAGAGAACAGAAATCTGGACTATGATTATCAATATTGAATAAATGGTTACGGTCAGCCCTAATAAATGCTTCAAAGGATGGATTAATTTTTATGGCATATTTTCTGCATTGTTTCTTCCAGGATGGAGAAATAGCTGCTATTTTATTAAATTACGTCAATAATTTGGCGTAATTTATGTTTGACAGCCTGGAGTTAACGCATGGCAAATGAAACAAATATTAATCTTTCCTCTATGCAAGGAGGGGATGACCCGATCCTGCAGTATGTTACCTTCAAATTAGCGAATGAAACTTATGGTATCAATGTGATGCAGGTTAAGGAGGTGCTTCGTTATTCTGAAATTGCTCCCGTGCCTGGTTCACCTGGATATGTGTTAGGTATTATAAATTTACGTGGCTCGGTGGTTACCGTTATCGATACAAGCCAACGGTTTGCTCTGCCAACGGCAGATATTACCGACAATACCCGGATTGTCATTATTGAAGCAGAAGGTCACGAAATAGGTATTCTGGTTGAAGCCGTTGCTGAAGTTGTCTATCTACAACAATCTGAAATTGAAACAGCACCCAACGTCGGCAATGACGAAAGCTCTAAATTTATTCAAGGTGTCTGTAATAGAAACAATGAATTATTAATCCTAGTTGATTTAAATAAATTACTCGGGGAGTCTGAATGGGCTGAAATGGATTTCGCGGACTATTAAGGGAGAGTCCCATGCCAAGGTGTTGTCCAAAGACATCGAAGAGAGTATCAATAGACTTGAAAGGTAAAAAAAATGTTATTGAGTATGAGTTTTTTACAATGGTTGTTACTTGCGAGTATGACACTATTTGTTGGTGGGTTCCTTTTAACCATTTATGTCTTCAATAAAAAGCGCAAACAGACCGCAATGGACTTGGCTAATTTACAACAACAATTTGCTTCATTAAAAGCAATCAGCATTACACAAGGAAAAAAACTCATCAAAGTTTCAGGCAATATTAAAGACCTCAGTGCTCAAAAGGAAAGGCATTACCAGGAACCCATAGTTAATAAAGCCTACCAACAAGCTGCAAAAATGCTGGCAATGGGTGCTGAACCTGAAGAAATAATGGAATGTTGTGATTTGACCAGAGGTGAGGTGCAATTAATTTCACAACTCAATAGTTCAGCAAAACAAAACCGATCCTACCATTAAATTCTAGATTCTCAGGTTAAACATAATCCTGAGGATTGAAATCTTTTGGAATTTTTCCTTCCAACATATAAACAAAGGCAATTATTTCGGCAATGATGTGATAAAGATGCTGGGGGATAGCGTCACCGATATCAAGGTAACTGAGTTGTTCCATCAGTCTGGGATCTTCGTGTAGATGAATGCCATGATTTTTTCCAACTCGAATCATTTCTGCGGCAATACTGCCTGCGCCTTTGGCGACGATGATCGGATCTTTAATTTGATCATAGTAGAGCGCTATGGCTTGGAGTAAGTCTCTCTCGTGTTCAATAAGGCGGTTATTCATTTGTAACTAACCTCATATAAGGTCCTCTCAATGTCGCTATCTTGGCATCTATTTATTCAGAGTTGAGCTTAATTAAACCTCTAAATGGATGCCGTCAGATGAATCTAAAGGTTTCCCTGTCTCGTTCAGTTTGAATGTTACTGTAGTTTCCAGATGCGTTTTTTCATTTAATTTTGCTTCAAGATGGCGTAAGTTGGCGTGATGCATTTTCGATTGAAAGTAAATTGAACCTTCAAATTCAACGGTGAGTAATTTAGCGTTTATTTTTGTGGTTGCACCCAGATACTTACCTTCTCCAAAATTGAAATTCAGGGTCAATTGCCAAAGCCATTTTTTAGACTTTTTGGAATTTTTTTTGAATTGCTCCATTTCAACATTAATCCATTGTACGCCTTGTTGCAGGGGTATGGGCATATCAAATCTAAGCGCAGTTTGTTGATGCATTTGTGGATTCATTTGGTCCGATTGTCTTGTTTCTACATTTTTTAGCCAAACCGTGAGTAATTTGAAAGTTTGCTCTATCCAGTTAGTCCAAATTTGTGGTTGTTCGGTGGGAGTCAGCTGTCGGGTTAAGTGGGTTTGGGCAGTATCGAGGATTTTTTGAACCTTGAAGATCACCTGCCAAATTTCTGTTTCTGTTATATTTTGCTGTGGTGACAGGGTGGTTGCGTATCTTTGCAAAACGACCGGTATCGCTTGCAGAATTTTTATTATTTGAGATTTGATATCATTATCAAGATCCCGGCTGACAGTCGTGTTATTGTTAGCTACGGCTCGTACATTTTCACGCAAACTGGCTTCAAATCGGCTACCGGAATTGCTTAAAATTTGTTGTATTTGGTTCGCCTTCAAATGTTCCCTCAAGGGCAAGGAAACAGTTTCATTGGCGGTGTTTTTAATACTGCTGACAAGTCTTTGGATCCAGCGTTGAATGACCTGGAATTCTGCAGGGAGTTTTTCCAGTGAAATTTGTCTGGATAATTGAGACAGGGCTTTAACGATGCTGCTTAACGATGCGTTTTCAATGAGAGAGTGTTGTGGCCAATCTTTTTGGGCATTGGTGTAATCGGCAGAGGTGCCGTTAATGCCTTTTTGAACTTGAGACGGGCTTTGTTGAATACCCAAGGAGTTTTTAGCCGGAGATTGATATTCATTAAGCGTGGTTGATTTATTTTGTTTACCGAGGATATTGTCGGGATCGATTGACGATTTTAGTAGTGTGGTGTTGTTGTTCTCAAGCGTCAAAATTTTAAGAAGCACCTCGTTGGAAGAAGATTTTACTAACGCTAGAATTAATTGAGCGTTGGCTCCAATATTAACTGAATTGGGGGTTTTTCGCTGGTTCTGTGGTGAAGCAAAATTGTTTAATATTTTATTCTTCACCAAGCGATCAGATCCCTTTGTGGTTTTATTTTCAGGTATAATAGAAGCAAATTCAATTTTTAAAATGATATCTGGTAGTTTTTGTAAAACGGTGGTTAACACCTCGGCGCTAGTCTCTAATGCAGACGGTAAAGGCAAGCTAACGGTTGCAGGCAGTTTAAGTCGGATTTGATTAGCGAAATTGATAACCAGTTGGGTGGTTAAACCTTCTCTTAAAATTTTTGCTGGTAACGGTTGTTTCAAAGGTAAAGAGCGGATCAGCGCAATAATGTCATTTTTCTGCGGTTGTTTGGAAAAATCAGCATTTATATTGCTGGGCTGTATGGCCACTGCTTCACTCTATTTTGGTTAAAGAATTCCATCATACCCTGAATATTGCCCTAAGTAATCACAAAACCAGATTAAAGACATTACGGGTATTGTGGCTATTATGTGCCAGATAATGAACGGTTAGCAATTTAAAATGCAATTTATCTGCCTCAGGTCAAAGATATTCGAATAACACGATATTGCTCTAAATTTCGCTATCGGTAGCTGGAACTTTGTTTTAAAATGAAAGTTAGTGATTGTTAACTAGAACCTGGGTTTGGGTTTAGGCTTTTATTATAGTGAGTCGACGGTATTATTTGATGATTGAATCAGGTATTAATTTATGATTCTGGATGTGACCTCATTGGGGATTCGTCGCTCAGAACGCTGGATTTTCAGAGCGCTCTCTTTCCAGCTTCAGGCAGGAGAGATAATACAGGTAGTGGGTCCTAATGGTTCAGGAAAAACCAGCTTGCTACGGGCACTTTGTGGATTATTGCATATTGCAGAAGGGCGTGTGGTTTGGGGAAGTTCAGATAATATTGTACTGCCATTTTACCAAGGCCACCTCAGCGCAATCAAGAGCGAATTAACGGTTTTTGAAAACTTAAAACTGCATCCTCTTGGCGGAAAGTTCTTTGCTGATGAACAAATAGATGAAGCCATAGGTGCGGTTGAACTCTCAGGTTATGAAGATGAACCCGCAAGACGTTTATCTGCCGGGCAAATTCGAAGAGTCGGATTAGCCCGATTGTTATTGACTGATTCCCCCTGTTGGGTGCTCGATGAACCCTTTACTTCCCTGGATATTGCGGGTTGCTCTTGGCTGGAACATGAAATCGAAAGATATGTGAATGCAGGGAATAGTGTGTTAATTACCAGCCATCAAAAAATGAATTTAACAATAGCCCCTCGAATTATTGAACTGCAACAATGTTCATCTCAAGCTGACAGAGTTGCAGCAGATAATTTAGTGGTGACTGACTAATGTTTTCTCACTTGCTCAAGCGAGAAATACTGAGACAATGGCGTTGTCGGCAGGACTTAATGAACCCGCTGGTTTTTTTTGTCATTACAGTCTCTTTGTTCCCACTGGCAGTAACGCCAGAAAGCAAGTTATTAACGCAGATGGGTCCAGGCGTCATCTGGGTTGCCGCTTTACTTGCGACCATGCTTTCTCTGGAAAGTCTTTATCGTGAAGATTATCATGATGGCACGCTTGAGTTGTTACTGGTCCAGTCAGGTTCCCCCTTCCTCGTCGTTTTAGCAAAAATTATCGCTCATTGGCTTAGTTCAGGGTTGACGCTTGTGATAATATCACCCTTGCTGGCGGTGATGTTGCATTTGAATGAAAAGGCCATTATTTCATTGGTCATCAGCTTATTGCTGGGGACGCCTATCCTTAGCCTGCTAGGGGCCGTGGGTATGGGTTTGACTGTGGGTTTAAGGCAAGGTGGGGTGTTATTAAGTTTGCTGGTTCTGCCTTTGTACATACCGGTGTTGATCTTTGGTGCAGGGGCTGTATCTGCAGCTGCAATGGGTTTTGAATATACGGGACAATTGGCTTATTTGGGCGCGTTTTTGCTTGCGAGTATGGTATTAATGCCGCTGGCGGCAGTGGCGGCTATTAAAGTATCTATACGTTAAGTGGTCTATTTCCAAGTGGCACGGGTATATAAAATTGAGATAAAAAAGTTTAATATTCAAATCTTTGGAAAACGACTGAGACGGTAATTAAGAAAAATTAGGTAGATTAAATGAAAATAAGTTGGCGATGGTTTCATCGATTAAGTTCTCCTAAATGGTTCTATCAACTCACCAGTCGTTGGTTGCCGTGGATTTGGGGGCTGACAGCTTTGCTATTTGCTTTTGGACTCTATCAGGGTTTGTATCATTCCCCTATGGATTATCAACAGGGGAATTCGGTGAGAATTATGTATTTACATGTCCCAGCCGCATTTGCATCAATGTTTTTTTACGTTTTAATGGCGCTAGCGGCTGCAGTGGGTTACATCTGGCGAATTAAATTAGCGCACATGATTGCGGTGAGCGCCGCCCCTGTGGGTGCTTCCATGACATTTCTAGCGCTTTTCACCGGTTCATTTTGGGGCCGACCAGCTTGGGGTACTTGGTGGGTATGGGATGCCAGAATCACCTCAGAACTTATTCTTTTATTTTTATATTTGGGTTTTATGGCCTTACACCGTGCTTTCGAAGATCGAGAAGTGGGAGATAGGGCTGCAGGAATTTTAGCGATGGTTGGGTTGGTTAACATTCCCATTATTCATTATTCTGTATACTGGTGGAATACTTTGCATCAGGGTGCAACAATTTCTAAATTTGAGAAGCCATCAATTGATGGTGAAATGCTGCTGGCATTATTAGTGATGATTGTTGCAGTAATGTTATTTGCGACTGCAGTCACATTGATGCGCGCCCGAGTGGAAGTGTTGGATAGAGAATACCATAAAAAATGGGTGAAGGAGGAAATAGGGACATGAGTATCAGTGAATTTTTCAATATGGGTGGATATGGTTTTTATGTATGGAGTAGTTACGGGGTGGCGACTTTGGTCTTTTTAGGTCTTATAGTCAGTGTAAGAACACAACGTAAAAAAATTGTAAAACAATTGAAACGCCGTAACCATCGAGAAAAGTTACAAGCAGATAAAGATTCGGCTAGGGATGAAAATGTCGCATAAATATTCGAAAACTAAACAGCTTGAAAAGCTGTTAATATTTTTTATTTTGGAGTAGATAAATTTTGATGAAACCTTTGAGAAAAAGACGTTTGATTTTTGTTGTGAGCATTGTGTTAGGCTTGGGTATTGCCATTGGTTTGGCATTATACGCAGCAAAACAGAATGTCAATTTCTTTTATTCCCCGGCAGATATTGTCAAGGGTAAGGCGCCTGTTGGCCCACTAATTCGTCTGGGTGGCTTGGTCGTTAAAGGTAGTGTCAGCAGAAATCCACAAGACCTCAAAGTCAGCTTTGAATTGACTGACAATGCGGAAAAAATTCTGGTCAAATTTGATGGTATTTTACCTGATCTTTTCCGTGAGGGGCAAGGCATCGTGACCATGGGACATCTACAAAAGAATGGTGAATTTGAAGCGTCTGAAGTTTTGGCGAAACATGATGAAACCTATCTGTCTCCCGATGTGGCAAAAGCGATTCAAAAGGCCGAGGCAGAAGCAAAGGCCAGAAAAACTTTAACGCCATCTTCACCGTCTCCTATTAATCCACCAACCAATAATTAAGGGCTAAATGATATGATTCCAGAAATCGGAAATCTAGCGCTGACTTTTGCCTTCGGCATCGCAGTTTTACAGTTTTTGTTTCCTATGATAGGCATCGCTACCAATCGTTGGCGATGGGTAATGTTGGCTAAACCTTCGGCATACCTGCTTTTTATATTTCTTAGTATTTCACTTGTTGCGCTCGGGTGGTCGTTCTACGTTAATGACTTCTCGGTAACCTATGTGGCCTTGCAATCTAATTCAAGATTACCGACCGCTTTTCGTTTAACAGCAGTTTGGGGCGGGCATGAAGGTTCATTTTTACTCTGGATATTCATCTTCTCTTTATGGACAGTAGCAGTCGCAAAATTCAGTAAAAATTTACCAGAATTAACCCGTGCTCGAATATTAGCCGTTTTGGGTATACTGGCGGCAGGGTTTCTCAGTTTTATTATTTTTACTTCTAATCCCTTTGATCGTATTGCCATTGATTACCCACTGGACGGGAGAGATCTGAACCCGTTGCTGCAGGATGTGGGCATGGTGGTACACCCCCCGATGCTCTATATGGGTTACGTCGGCTTTGCAGTTGCTTTCGCCTTTGCCATTACCGCATTGCTTGAGGGTCATCTTGATTCCTTGTGGGCGAGATGGGTTCGACCCTGGACAATAGCTGCCTGGATTTTCCTCACTGCAGGGATTACCTTGGGGAGCTGGTGGGCTTATTACGAACTGGGTTGGGGCGGCTGGTGGTTCTGGGATCCCGTCGAAAATGCGTCCTTTATGCCTTGGCTTTTAGGTACGGCATTAATTCATTCTTTGGCATCTTCAGAAAAACGTGGAGTCTTTAAATCCTGGACTATTTTACTTTCCATCGCAGTTTTTAGCTTCAGTTTGCTGGGGACTTTCCTGGTTCGTTCAGGGGTATTGGTTTCGGTACATTCTTTTGCCAGTAATGCTGTCAGAGGAACTTATATTTTAGTCTTTCTTGGCATTGTGGTTTTTTCATCATTGTTTCTTTTTGCCATTAAAGCCTCAAAAGTTACAGTCAGTGGCTGGTTCGATTGGCTCTCCAGAGAATTGTTGTTACTCATTAATAATTTAATTTTAGCAGTTGTCACCCTGATGGTTTTGC
The DNA here is from genome assembly GCA_964555895.1 of uncultured Enterobacterales bacterium. Lineage (GTDB taxonomy): Bacteria > Pseudomonadota > Gammaproteobacteria > Enterobacterales > DRNA01. The sequence continues at coordinate 68 of CAZKUH010000011.1, read as the reverse complement.
TGGGGACTTTATTCCCTATTTTAGCGGAGTTGTTTGGCTGGGGATCCATTTCCGTAGGCGGCCCTTAT
>CAZKUH010000010.1:0-16779 GCA_964555895.1 uncultured Enterobacterales bacterium | reverse complement strand
ATTTAAAGGCAAAGGGCATAACAGGCTCTTTTTTATTGTTCCGTAGTGTGCTTATCATAATTGAATTTTGTTAGAATGTCGTTTGAATTTATTAACACTTGGCATCTTATGAATTTTAATAGCGCATCCACAGTCGATTATCCACAAAGTTACTATGCAGACACCTTGAATTATGCCAATGACTACCCGTCGGTTCAAGGCACGATCGAAGTTGAAACCGTCATTATTGGTGCAGGTTATGCCGGTATTATGACGGCACTTGGGCTGGTTGAACGTGGTCACCACAATATTGCGTTGCTGGATAAAAATAAAATAGCCTGGGGATGTTCCGGGCGAAATGGTGGGTTTGTGTTTGGTGGTTATTCTTTGGGCCCCAGAGGATTAGTTAAGCAAGTGGGTGCTGAGATGGCGAAAGAAGTCTATGGACTAACGACTGCAGCCGTTAATTTAATTAGAAAAAGGATTGAAAAGTATCAGCTTGATTGTGATGTGGTTGATAAGGGTGTGATTTGGGCAAACTGGTTTGAAAACCAGCAATTGCTCTTAGATGAACAAAAGTTTATGCAAGACTATTTACAACTTCACTGGCAATATCTAAGCCCGGAAGAACTCCGAACGCAAATAAAATCAGACAGATATCATGGTGCATTGTTTGAACCTAACGCGATGCATTTTCATCCGTTAAATTTTGCTCTGGGTATTACACAGGTTATTGCACAACAGGGAGGCCAGATTTTTCAGGACACGGAAGTACTGGCTGTCGATGATAGCCAGCCAGTAAAAATTATCACTACCGCAAATGGACGAATTTTATGCAAAAATGTAGTTTTTTCTGGTGGTGGCTATATGGGTAAGTTTTATCCGAAGCTTTGTCGTACTATTTTACCCATTGCAACTTATGTCATGACCACGGAAATATTGGGAGATGAGCTGGAAAAAATATTACCTTCACCGTCGGCAGTTTATGATAGTCGTTTTGCTTTCGATTATTATCGACGCTTAAAAGATAACCGTTTATTGTGGGGCGGACGCATATCTGCCAACACCAAAATGCCGCAAAATCTAGAAATGTTACTCAGAAAAGATCTGTCAAAAGTCTTCCCTGAACTTGAGCAAGTCAATATTGAATATTTGTGGGATGGTTGGATGGGCTACTGTCGGCATCAGATGCCAGAAATAGGTCAACTTTCAGACAATGTCTGGTATAACATTGCTTATGGTGGTCATGGTGTTGGCCCGACGACAATGGGCGGGGAAATGATAGCCGCCGCCATTGCTGAGGGCGATAAAAGCTATCAACTTTTCAAACGTTGGGGATTGCCCTGGAATGGCGGTATTTTTGGTCCTATGGCAGCGCAGAGTAATTACTGGTGGCTAGAGTTTAAAGATTGGCTCAGAGAAATTTTAGAGACGTAGATATTTTGCAACAAAAACCCCTGACACTTGATTTTATTGGCTTGCTTTTATATTAAAAAATGCTAATATAAGCGCAAAATTTCATACTTGTTAACGTTGATTATGTTATCGCTGATGGACCATATTCTGAAAATCGGTTGATAGCGTGAATAATCGACAAATTTGAGGCCCCTATGAAGATATTAGCCATGTCAGCCAAAAAATCAGTTTTTGTTTTTCTTTTAATGCGTGTTTTATTGCTAGCTAATAACAGTGTATTTGCCATTGATTTGCCGGTTCAAAAGGCCCGGCAAATCACTATTGCTGATGCACTTACTTTTACGGCCACTGTTGAAGCCGTCAAAACGGGTACGGTATCTGCACAAACCAATGGCCGAGTGATTGCAACGCTGTTTGACGTTGGCGATCTAGTACAAAAAAATGATGTGATATTGAAACTTCGTGACACCCGGCAAAAGGCTGAGTATGAGAGTGCCGGTGCCAACGTAAAAGCTTCAAAGGCTCAGTATAATTCTGCAGAAAAGGAATTTGTCAGAATAAGTGATATATATAAAAAAAGACTGGTTTCGCGAGCAGATTTGGATAAAGTATTGGCACAAAGAGACGCTTCCAAAGCTGCTCTTGAAGCTGCCATTGCAAGGTTATCAGTTGCAAAAGCGCAACTGGATTATACCAGAGTGAGGGCACCTTATAATGGTATCGTCCTAAAACGTCATGTTGAAATTGGTGAAACGGTGAATCCTGGTACGCCTTTGTATACGGGTATGTCTCTGGAGTTTATGCGCGTGCTGGTGGATGTGCCACAAAAAGACATTGACGCTATAAGACGGTATAAGCAGGCGACGATAGAGTTACCACAAGGCAAAAAAATGGCAGTTGCCGCAGAGGCTCTGACTTTTTTTGGTTATGCAGATCCCATAAATTCCACCTTCAAAGTTCGAGTTAATTTACCGAAAGGTATTCAAGGACTTTATCCAGGGATGTATCTGAAAAGTAGTTTTAAAATTGGAGAACGAGTGACGTTGGTCATTCCGTCAAAAAGTATCATACATCGAGGTGAAGTTACCGCAGTTTATGTGAAAAATAACGACAAGCTATCTTTTCGACAAATTATAATTGGTAGTAAAATCAATAAACTACAAACGGAAGTACTTTCAGGTTTAACTGATGGTGAAGCTGTTGTTACCAACGCAGCCCTCGCAATTGAATATATCCAAAACCAACATTCTGCTGTTAGCGGAGTAAATCATGAGTGATAAAAAGCTGGGTTTATCCGGGAGAATAGCCCAGTATTTCTTCCTTTCAGAAATAACACCACTATTAGCCTTGGTGGGATTATTGCTGGGTATTTTTGCCGCGATAATGACGCCAAAGGAAGAAGACCCACAAATAGACGTAACTTTTGCCAATGTGTTTATACCGTTTCCAGGAGCAACGGCTAAAGAAGTTGAATCGTTGGTCGCTTCGCCCACCGAGCAACTACTTTCTGAAATTAAAGGCGTGGATCATGTTTATTCTGTTTCTCGACCTGGTATGGCGGTATTTTCGGTACAGTTTTTGGTTGGTGAACCCAGAACGGACGCACTACTCAGACTTTACAATAAACTCTATTCCCACCTTGATTTTATGGCGCCTAATGTGGGTGTCGGCCAACCTATCATTAAACCCAAAGGTATTGATGAAGTTCCCATTGTGACGCTGACGTTAACCAGTTCTGATGCCAATAAAAGTGCTGGAGAAATTGCAAAAGTTGCACATGCCATTGAGTTGGAATTGAAACGTATACCGGGGACAAATGAGATTTACACCATTGGCGCACCTGACAGAGTGGTACATGTATTGCTCGATTTACAGCGAATGTCGGCTAATAATATCGCTTTAAGTGATCTGAGAAAGGCGCTTCAGGCTGCAAATTTCACCACCAATGCTGGAAATATCGTTAATCATAATCAGGAAATTCAAGTTCAGGCAGGTGTCTTTTTAACCAAACCTGAAGAGATCGCTTCGTTGGTGGTGGGGTTGGCAAATGGTGCTCCGGTATTTTTACGAGATGTCGCGGATATTAAATTAATGTCCGATAATGCCACCAGTTACGTGTGGATGGACACTGGGCCTGAGGCCAGGAAAAAACAGCTAACTGCAGCGACACAACGGGCGGCGGTGACTATCGCTATTTCCAAACAAGCGGGTATAAATGCGCAAACCATTGCGACTTCAGTGAGTGAGCGAATTCAGCAGTTAAAAGGTACTTATATCCCCGATGATATTAACATTACGGTAACTCGGGATTATGGCAAGACAGCCAGTGACAAGGCGAGTAAGCTGATAGAAAAATTGCTACTAGTGACGTTGGTTGTTGTTGCCTTGATTTTTTTCGCCTTGGGGAAAAAAGAGGCGCTGGTAGTCGGTATAGCAGTCACCGTGACCTTGGCGATCACTTTGTTTGCCTCCTGGGCCTTCGGCTTTACTTTAAATCGAGTTTCGTTGTTCGCTTTGATATTTTCCATTGGCATACTGGTAGATGATGCCATTGTGGTGGTGGAGAATATTCATCGGCATATGCATGAAGGGAAAACAACCTTAGTAAAATGTATTCCTTTGGCGGTTGATGAAGTGGGTGGCCCGACAATTTTGGCAACATTTACGGTGATGGCTGCGCTGTTACCTATGGCATTCGTCAAAGGTTTGATGGGGCCTTATTTAAGCCCGATACCCATTAACGCCAGTGCGGGAATGTTTATTTCGTTGATAGTGGCTTTTGCCTTTATCCCCTGGATGATGTATCGCGTACTAAAAAAAACCGCCGCTAAAGAAAATGGCGAAGTTTCCGAAATAACAGCTGTAACCAATGAAACGGCATTGGAAGACAGTAAATTGCACAAACTGTTTGGCTGGTTACTTTCGCCTTTTCTGGATGTTGAGCAGGGTAGAAAAAGACGCTGGTATTTGCTGGGGGGGATCTTGCTGTTAATCGCCGGTTCCATTTCTTTGCTGGTAGTGAAAGCAGTGGTGTTAAAAATGTTGCCGTTTGACAATAAATCCGAGTTTCAAATTGTGGTGGATATGCCGGAAGGTACCACACTTGAAACGACAGCCGAAGTGTTACATGAATTGTCCAGCTATCTTCAGCAGGTGCCAGAAGTTACCGATATTGAAGCCTATGCTGGAACTTCTGCACCGATTAATTTTAATGGCCTGGTGAGACAATATTATCTTCGGACAGGTTCAAATGTTGGTGATTTACAGGTCAATCTGGTCGGTAAACATCAACGGGATCGCGAAAGTCATGAGATTGCTTTGGCAGTCAGAGCACCTTTGAGCAAAATAGCAAAAAAATATAATGCCGCTATTAAAGTTGTCGAGGTACCACCCGGACCACCTGTTCTAGCGCCGATTGTGGTGGAAGTTTATGGTCAGGATTATGCTCGGCAAACCGCTTTGGCAAAAACTATTCGGCAGGTTTTTGAAAATACCAAGGGTATTGTTGATATTGACGATTCTACAGAAATTCCATCTGAACGGTTGATCATAAAAGTCGATCGGCAAAAAGCATCCATGTTAGGCGTCAGCCAGGTTTCGATATCCAAGGCGATTAATGCCGCAATAAAAGGGGAGGACGCCAGTTATTTGCACAGTGTTTATAGTAAGTATCCTATTCCTGTCAGACTCGAAGCCACACAAAAAGATAAAGCAAGAATAGCACAATTGTTGTTGTTGAAAGTGAGAGCTTTAAACGGAGAACTGATCGCACTTAAAGATCTGGTTTCGATAAAAGTCAGCGCCCACGAACATAGTATTTATCATAAGGATCTATTGCCGGTCGTTTATGTTGTGTCAGATAGTGTCGGCACAACAGACAGTCCACTGTATGGAATGTTTAGTATTCGCGCCACTTTAAAAGATAAATTCCCTAATATGGTTCAGGCGCTGACAGCACAACCGGAAAATCCTTATATTGACAGTATTAAATGGGATGGAGAATGGCAGATAACTTTTGAAACTTTCAGGGATATGGGGATTGCCTATGCGGTTGGGTTGATTATTATTTATTTACTGGTGGTAGCGCAGTTCAAGTCTTATATTGCCCCGCTGGTTATTATGGCACCCATTCCTTTGACCATCATCGGTATTTTACCTGGCCACGCCATCTGGGGTGCTCAATTTACTGCAACTTCCATGATCGGCATGATCGCCCTAGCTGGCATTATCGTCAGGAATTCTATTTTATTAGTCGATTTTATCAACCTGGAAATAGCCGCAGGTAAACCTTTTCGAGAGGCTATTATTCGCTCAGCTGCGGTAAGAGCTAAACCGATTGCGCTTACCGCTTTAGCGGCTATCCTGGATGCTTTGTTTATTCTTGATGATCCCATTTTTCTGGGTCTGGCTTTAAGTTTGATTTTCGGCATTTTTATTTCAACTTTACTCACTTTGGTGGTAGTGCCGGTAGTTTACTTTGCTTCCAGAGAGAAAGAATTGTTACCAGGTTAAACAACACTTTTTGAGGTGAAGAAGCTATCTGGAGATGATGGTTGTTATGCCGGTTGTTGCCGCCGGCTTAACTTTTTCCAGGACGTTTTTCATGGGCAAAACATTGCCTTCACGACCATAGATAAAGCTTTGTTTTTCAACTATTACTTTATAGCCTTTATCTAATGTTAAAGCTCGTTTTGCTGTTGGCAGTAGTAACAGCGAGATATCCTGATGCAGTTTATCCAACATATTTTGTTTAATTGAACCATCTGTGTTGAAAAAAAGTTTGTTGACTTCACTGTTATTGGCAAATTCATTGCCTGATGGATTGTTCTCTAAATAAAAGCTGTATTCGTATTGCTCAGGATGGTTTTTATAGTTTATGCGTTTTTCCTTAATGGACTGTAGCCCCTTTTGCGTCCAATGTTGCCAGCCAAAATTTGTAGCGAGGCCGGTTAACTTTCTTGGAAAGGAAAAGGTGGCGTCAGTTGTGGCACCGATTGCGGAATGACAGCCCATACAATATAAGGTTTCTTCATGTGTTTGTGGACGTAATTGTCCCAGTTTATCTTCAATAAATCCCTGAAAAACCCAACCATTTTTTGTGCGTAAACCTGTTTCAATTTGACCCCGAAATACGTCAAGTTGTGGCGCGGTAGAATCTGCTTTTTCCAGTTCCCAAAAATCTGCATCTGCAATGTTTCTTAACTCTGCATAATTGAGCCAGCGATATTTTCGAGCATATCGTAATTCTTTCATACGCGCAGATAAAATGATGTTGTTATTATTGTCTAAATCGAGATAACGCACTGAATGCAGGAATTCAGTTTGCTCTGGATAAAGTCCCGGGGCGAGGTGAAGCAAACTTTTTTGTTGTAAAACGGCGGCCAATCCCACGTAATGTTGGGGTGGAAAGACGATTTTTAAACTCAGATCAAGTTTGCCATTTTTATTCAAATCTTCGCCATATAATTTCTCATCTACGGCACTTGCCAGATCAATGTTTTTGCTTTTTATCAAAGATTCGACAATAGCGAGATTTATTTTATAAGTGGGGATATCCAATTGTTTTGAGCGTGTTTGGGCAAATATTTTATCCAGCCGTATGAGCACATCATCGCTACTGCCATTCGTTGGCCAGAAGGCGCCAGGGAAGGGATAATAACGAAATGCACGCCATAAAGTATATTCGCCGTTGTTTGCATGATCAAAACCTTCGGCATCAAAATTGTAATAGGCATCTGCTCGATATCCCGGCCAGTCAGAAGGTAGGGCCGAAGCTAAAATAGGCTGCTGGTTCTTCAGATAATTCGATTGGCGAACATAAGTTAAAATATCTTTGTGAGAAATTTTATTGACTATTTTGGAACGGTCGGCAAATAAATTTCTATAAGGGTTGGTTAACATTTGTGCAGGAAAGCTTAATTGTTGTTGTAGATTACTATCGTTTACAAAGTTGGGTTCAACGCCCTGAGTATGACAAACATAACAGGGGTTTCTAGTGTGTGCTTGCGGACTTTTGGTTTTGCTGTAACACATAGATGGGATATAAGCACCAGCGGTATTAACAATGCCTTTGTACTGGATAGCGTTCTGATTTTCTATATTCTGTAAATATTGCGTAGTGGTTTTTGCCGACGATAAATCTTTGGCCACAAGGCTTCCAGACCAGCTAAACATAGCCAGCGAGAAAGTGAGAGAAAAAATAGTGGTTCGATTATTCAATGAAAATACCTGCGGGTATGCCGCGAATGTATCCAATAGTTGCTTTTAGTTCATCGTCAGAGGCTTGTTCTATTAATTCGGCAGCGACTTTTTTCCCTTCAGCATTTTTGGGATTGTCAACAAAAGGGTGTTGTTGAGTAATGAATAGAAAATCCTCTCCATCCACTATCGCATTGGTAACGCCGGTAATTTCAGCACCAATAGGCAATGAGGCAATACGCGTAAGTTCTTTAGTTTTGAGATTGTAGGCCCAACTCATATTATTCAGATGGCGGGTGCTGTCTTCGCTAATTAACAAAATATCCGATCCTAAGTATGTCATGTTATCCGGGTTGGCGATGGTTTCCGGATCGCAGAAATTTTGTTCAGCATATTTGTCGCCTGCTTTGAGCGGGCGACCGGTAATGAGTGCGCGCATTTTATTGACACTGAACTGATTGTCCATTTCAAGCTCGTAAACGCCACCACAAGAATTTTCGGCAAGACGGATATCATTGGTACTTTCAAGATTATTATAGTTGTCTTCCATGCTGGCATTGATGCGACTCATGGCAACATAGAGCTTGTTGTTTTTTGCATCATAGGTGATACCTTCTTCTTTTCTGAACTCGATAGTCGCACCTAAATAAGACGCATATTTTCGGGTTTCCAAAAAAGCTGCTGCGAGTGCCTGTCCCTTTTTCAGCCGCAGGCATTCAACCAGTCCATCTTCATATACCTTGTTAAAATTCACCGGGCATTGGTTTAGATTGTCCGCTTTCGCCAGCTCAAAAATATCTGAAATTTTCATATTTTTATCAATGAGTGTTTTAATTTGATTGTCACTGGCGTGCCCTAGTTTTATCCAGCGCATACTAAAATCGCCACCATTATCAGCTGATAATTGATGGACCTTTGCTGCATACAACGTACCCTGCCAGTTTTTGCTAAAGCCAGATATTTTCTTGTCTGAAACAAATTTCCAGAAACCTTTAGCATCACCGTCATCCGTCATATAAACGGTTTTTTGATCGGGCATGACCAGCCCAAGTTCTGGTGTATATTTACCCGTAACATAGTGTTTTGCACTGCTGGTTGTGCCATTTTTATTGATTTTAACTTCAACGGTATAACCATAATTGTATGGGGTGAAAGATTCACCATTATAGCCATTTTCTTTGACTATTTTATGGTCTCCCAGATAGCTTTGCATGCTCGAAATATAGGAACAGAAGTAGGATTTCTGCCCACTATCCAAGTTGCCGGTGAATTTATCTTTTGTGACTGCACAATTTTGAAAATATGGTGATAGAGCATCTGCATAAATGCTGTTTAAACTATAATCTTCTTCGCCACCAAGGTGAGTGTTCCAAGGTGTTTTACTACTGGCGCAATTGATAATAGTGCCCCGCATCTCTTTAAAATCAATCGGCGCGGTATTAATAGCTTTTAATAATTTATTTTGCAGTTGAAGCTCTGTTTTATAAATTGAGCCTGGTCGTGTTTCCATATGAGTGATGAGGTAATGTTTACCTCCTGTGCTGATAAAAGAATTGCCATCGGGATCTTTACTGATGAAGGCGGAACCATCTTTTTCTTTAATGGCATTGCCCTGGATATCTGTGATTAAACCAAATGTACCCTGACCTATTTTATCTCCCGTTCGCATCAGTTTTTCGTATTTAAGTGGAAAAGTTTTCTCTGAACCATCTTCATATTTCAAAGTCATTGTTTTCGATACCCGCATACTTTTAATATCAATATCTGAGGTAGAAAGCGGCACTTCAGCAAAAATCACTTTCTTTATTTTAATCTTTGCGGTTTGCGGTCGATTTTTAGTGGTTAAGTGTTGTGATGATGACTTTGGATAATTTTGACTACAACCATTCAGCAGCAACAAAAACACCATAAAAAAGGCATAAAACAGGTAGCGAGAAAAGTCGCTGGATGATTTTGATTTGAGATTAAGCTGTCCGGGTGTAGTTATTTTAAGATGCAGAGCTGGATGCATTATATGATGACTGATGATACGGTTTTTGAGAAGATTCATGGCTGTATTCATGTAAAATGAGCAAGAGGTTTTGTGGAAGCAATTATCCCTTTTTCACAGTTTGTTGTCACATGATCTTTTTATTACAATAATCACTGTTTCAGCAGAGAAGTTTTAAACCCGCAGGATTTTTGCACATTAGGATAACGACTGAATAGTTACGAAATAACAAAGGAAGCCGATGGCTTCCTTTGTTATATGGGGATTGAGATCACCAAATTTTGATGCGATCTTCGGGTTTTAGATAGAGTTTGTCACCTTCTTTTAAGTTAAACGTTTTATAATAATCATCGATATGCTGGATGGGGCCATTAGCTCTGAATTCACTGGGTGAATGCGGATCAGTTAATATGCGACGGTCGAGCTCGGCACTGCGGTATTTTCTGGCCCAGACTTGTGCCCAACCCATGTAGAATCGCTGCGCACCTGAGAAACCATTGATAATGGGGGCTTCTTTGCCATCTAAACTCATCTGATAGGCTTTGAAAGCGATGGTCAAGCCTCCTAAATCAGCAATGTTTTCACCCAGGGTAAATTTTCCTTTGACATGTTTACCATCAGGAATAGTAAATTTGCTATAAAAAGCGGCTAACTTAGCGGCTCGTTTATCAAATTTTTCACTATCCTCTTTGGTCCACCAGTCGCGTAAATTACCATTAGCATCAGTTTTGCGCCCTCTGTCGTCAAAGCCATGACTCATTTCGTGACCGATGACAGCACCGATACCGCCGTAGTTCACCGCATCATCAGCTTGCATATTAAAAAATGGTGGTTGCAGGATTGCTGCAGGAAAGACAATCTCGTTCATGGGCGGATTATAGTAGGCATTGACTGTTTGCGGAGTCATGCGCCATTCGCTTCTATCGACGGGTTTGCCTAGCTTGTTGATTTCACGCTGGAAAACAAATTTGGCGACATTGATATTATTTTGAAGTAGATCATCCGCGGAAATTTCAAGTGCAGAATAATCTTTCCATTTATCTGGATAGCCTATTTTGGTGGTGAAACGACGGAGTTTTTCCTGTGCTTGCGCTTTGGTTTTAGGACTCATCCAGTCTAATTGTGCTATCTCTATGGCAAAAGCTTTACGCAGGTTTTCTACCAGCGCCACCATCCGTTTTTTAGCTTCTGGTTTGAAGTAGCGTTCGACATAAATTTTACCAACGATCTCACCCATAGAACCGGATATCGCATTCACCGCTCTCTTCCATCGAGGTTGTTGTTGCTCGACACCACTGAGTGTTTTACGGAAAAAATTAAAATCTTCTGTGGCAAACTTTTCACTGAGGCTACTGGCAAAGTGGCTTAACAAATGCCAGCGGAGGTAGTTTTTCCAGTCAGCCACAGAAGTATTAAGAAAAATGTCATTAAATGCCTTGATATATGAAGGTTGAGAGACAATGATATTTTTTTCCTTAAGTAAACCGATATCATTAATAATGATTTGCCAATTGATGTTTGGGGCTAGGGTCTTCAATTTGGAAATTTCATAAATATTATAAGTTTTATCCGGGTTTCGAAGATCGACACGGTCCCACTGGATTTTTGCAATTTTTGTTTCCAGCTTGAAAATGTTTTCAGCGTCCAATTTCGCATTTTCAATATCTGCCAAATTAAACATAGTGGTAATATGCTGAACAAATTTTTGTTGGATAGCTTTAGATTTCGCATCATCTTTTAAATAATAATCACGATTGGGCATTGAAATCCCGGCTTGCCAAAGATAACTGATATATTTCGTAGAATCTTTGCGGTCCTGGTTGACAAAAAAGCCAACGGGGCTATCGATACCTATTTTACCCAGAGAGACAAAAGCACTGATGACATCGTCTTTGGTTTTGATCGCGGCAATCTTAGCAAAGAGGGGTTTTAACGGCGAGAGGCCTTTTTGTTCAATATTTTTTGTGTCCATAAATGCGCGGTAAAAATCGCCGACTTTTTGCGTCTCAGTTCCTTTTTTCGCCTTGGTTGCAGCCGCTTCTTCAATTATTCCTTTGAGATTTTTTTGACTCTCCTCGGCAAGGCGAGTGAAAGAGCCATAATTTGAACGATCGGCTGGAATTTTAAAAGTTTTAAGCCAGGTGCCACCAACATAGCGGTATAAATCATCCTGGGGTCGGATGGTGTTATCCATATTGGCAAGATTAATACCCAACAGTGAGGGTGTTTTACGGCTAGCGGAGGTTGCTGAAGTATTGGGTTGATCACTTTGAATGGTAGCAATCGCTTTATTGTTTTTATTGTTGCTGTCGTTGTTGTTGTCATTGTTCTGGGAACAAGAAGCCAGCAAGGCGAAACTTGCTGTAATGAGAATTAAATTTTTCATAAAATATCCGTTATTGAGGGATGGGAATATTCAAATTAATGTTTTCACATAATTTCTGCATTTATCGCAGGCGACATTATAGCAATAACAGACGGTGCATTAAGTAATTTTATGTTTCAAATTGATTCAGTATTTAGCGACCCTTTACCATGCCAAGGCGCTATTTTAAATAACATCAACATACCAGGGACTGCCAAAACGGTGCAGAGAAGGAAGAAATTTGTCCAGCCAATACTTTCAACGATGTAGCCAGTCGCAGCATTGGCAAATGTTCGAGGTAAAGCAGTAATGGCGGTAAATAACGCCAGCTGAGTTGCCGCGAAGGCTGGATTGGTCTCTCTGGCCATAAAGGCGACCAATGCAGAAGCGCCCAGGCCCACACCTAGATATTCAAAGCTGATGGCCATCGCCAATGCTAATTCATTGGGGCCTATTTCACTCAACGCAGCAAAACCGAGAATGCTGATAATCTGTACTACTCCAAATATCCATAGGGCTCGATTAATACTGAGTTTTACCATTATCAAACCACCAACAATACCGCCAATAATGACAGAAACCAGCGATGATAATTTTGCAATGACGCCAATTTGCGTTAAGGAAAACCCCACATCAATGTAGAAAGGGGTTTGTAAGGCGGTAGCCATATTGTCACCAAGTTTGTATAACACCAAAAAGCCGATAAAACCGAGAGCAGAAAAAATGCCTTTTCGAGAGATAAATTCCATGAAAGGTTCAAAGTAGGCTTTTAATAGGGTAGTGGGTGCTTGAGGTGTGTCATTGGCTTCAGCTATGACCAGTGTGAAAATGATACCGACCAACATGAATGCAGCAACAATCATAAAAATGGTGCTCCAAGCAAGGTGATCCGCGAGAATGAGACCGAGAGAACCTGGCACCAGACCCGCAATACGGTAAGCCTGCACATGAATGGCATTGCCAAGGCCGAGTTGGTTATCTGCCAGTAGTTCACGTCGATAAGCATCTAAAACAATATCCTGACTGGCACTAAAAAAAGCCACCGCGGACGCCAGATAGGCAATCGGCCAAATAGATGTTAGCGGGTTGAGTTGTCCCATATAGATAATGGAGACCAATAGCAGGATCTGGGTTATTAGCATCCAGCCTCTTCTTCTACCTAAAAATGGTGGAGTGAACCTGTCCATGAAGGGAGACCAGAAGAACTTCCATACATAGGGGAAACCAATTAAGGCGAATAAGCCTATTTCTCTTAAACTGACGCCTTCGGTACGAAGCCAGGCAGGTAGTAGCTGAATGAGAATATACAGCGGTAGTCCGGAACTAAAGCCAGTGAATACACAAATGAGCATTTTTCGATTGAAGATAGCGGAAAAAAATGTGGGGTTTGTCATTAACGGGGTTCTTGTTTTTCGTTATTTTTATGATGACTAACAGATTAACAATTACAACCAGTATTTCCAAGGCGTTTTGGTGTTGGTGTTAGCCCAAAGCGTAATTCATACAAACTGCTTGTTAACAATATAAAGTTTGCTCATTTGATTGAAGTTTGATGTTGGCGACTACTGTCAAAAAATTGGCACAGGGATTGCTATACCAATAAATGATTTTAAAAATATTTCTGAACTTGAAGTGAGAGTTTGCAAATGGTTTGTTTGATTGGTGAGTTTGAGCTAAATTATAACATTGAGAAAAATATCAGGTTATGGCATTAACAGTAGACAGTCTTATTCAGCAGCCCCTGCAGTCGGCTGAGCAACTTGCCAGGAGACAGTCTCTTGGTACGGTTTCGGCGTCTGAAAAAAACAGCCAAGAAAGTCGTTCTACGATTGATAACAATGCTTTCTCTGAGAGAAAAAGAGCCGCTTTCTCCGAGCAATATCGGCGTGAAAAAACCCGCAGAGATACTACAGAAAGAGATAAAAATATATCAACAAACAACCTTGGAAATCCCGTGAATGGGGCGAGTCAGGTTGAAAGCAGGCAATCTTCTGAAGTGTCTGGTCGAAGAAGTCATTCTACTCAAACTACAGAAAACACCTTACAGCAAAGTGATGCCACAGAAATTAAATCCACTGTGACAGTTACTGCTTCAGATGCTACAACCATGGTAAATAACACGGATAATAATCTGCCGAGTAAGTCGTTGGTACAGCTTGTTTCCAATATCGCAAAAAATAACTTTAAAGCGGGTGATAGTGCATTAGGTTTGCAGATCGATAGTTCGAGTAAAATCACTGGGGAAACTCAGAATAAGATTTTAGCCAACAGCACGCAACTGATTCAAGACGGCAATATACTGCCCCAGGTGGAAATAAAATTGCCGGGATCAAGCATTCCCTTTAATCAAACGGCAAGTCAGGAAAAGCCACAACAATTCTATGATGCCGCGAAGAAACAGACAGCGAATACTGAGGGCACGGCTAAAACCCTAGATACAAAAGCACTGCTGGCTTCTGTGGCTGCAGAACTTTCAGGTGTTGCGTCTGAAAATACCAATAAAGTGGTAGCGACGAAGAAAGGCATAAACATGAATCAGCCAAATGCTGAGTTACAAAATCCATTTGCTTTATTGGATAAACTTCGTGCTCAACTGTTACCCGACAATTTTGACCGTCTGCAACTTAAAGAGAAGCTACCCCTCGAAAATGCCGTCGTCAACAGTCAACCCTTTGCTGCCAATTTAGCAAAAGAAGGGGTAAATAAGGAACTGTTGTCAGAGCAGCTCTTGAATATGAACAAGCAGGATGTAGCAAAAAATAAAGCACTTGATAGTGGCTTGCAAGTTGAGGATTTGAAATCAGCGTTACAGAATGCGCTGAAACTTCCAACGAGTGGATTAAACCGTTTGTCTCTGGATTCATCCTGGAGTTCTCCGTTAATTAATCCAGCGCTTTTAAATAGCAATGCCAGTTTGGGTGCCAATCTGCTTCCCCCGCTAACCTTTCAGCTCAGACAAGGTATTCAAAGTTCAGCATGGGCGGGTAATTTTGCACAAAATATCGCTCAGATGACAATAAACAATCGTAATTTTGCAGAAATACGTCTTGATCCGCCAGAATTGGGTTCGATCCTGGTGAAAATTAATCAGAAAGCGAATGACACCCAGATCCAGTTTCAGGTACAAAATAGCGATGCAAAATCCGCGGTCGAAAACTCACTGAATAAATTGCGGGATACTTTAGAGCAACAAGGTTTTTCGCAGGTTAATGTGGATGTACAGCAACAGTCTCCACAGTATTCTCAACATCGACGACAACAGGCAGATGAACTGAGCGGGTTCAGTTCGTCGCGAATAAAGACTGATTCAGAGCCAGTTTTAGCGTCTATTTCAATGCAAACACCAATCTTTTTGACAGGTCCCCAATCTGCTATCGATTTATTTGCCTGAAGCTGATTAATCAACCTCAAATCGGGATAAGGAAAACCGCCAACGCAATTATTTGCAGGGTTTTCATGGTTGTTTTTGTTGCCAATGGCAAGCTGTTTAACCTGGAACCATGATTTTGGTTATTTACTTACCAATATCCATGTATTAATACTACTACGCTGTGGTACCAAAAACACTTATTACAATCGCAAGGAAAGCTTTGAGGATGACTGGAAAGTTGTGTGTCTGGATAAGCGGAAGTTGATAGGGCTATCTGCTTAGGCTACCGATAACTGATGGATATGATTGAGCGTTCTTGTATTGAATCCCTGTTCTACCTTTACTGTAAGGCGCTACTGGCGTAAGATTCCGGCCTTTGAGCTTATTGTTAAATTTAGAGTTAACCATGCGTACACATTATTGTGGTGAAATTACGGAAAGCCTGTTAGATGTAGATGTTTCCCTTTGTGGTTGGGTACATCGGCGTCGAGATTTGGGCGGTGTCGCTTTTATTCAGCTGCGGGATCGTGAGGGTATTGTGCAAGTGGTTTTTGAACCTGATACCCCTGCGCTTTTTGCCCAGGCTGAAAGTCTGCGGTATGAATTTGTTGTCCAGATAAAAGGGCAAGTACGAGCGCGTCCTGACGGGATGCATAATAATGATATGGCGACGGGTGCTGTGGAAGTGGTTGCGACTGAACTCACCGTTTTAAATCGTTCCGAACCTCCCGCAGTACCCGTAGATA
The DNA here is from genome assembly GCA_964555895.1 of uncultured Enterobacterales bacterium. Lineage (GTDB taxonomy): Bacteria > Pseudomonadota > Gammaproteobacteria > Enterobacterales > DRNA01. The sequence goes on along the minus strand of CAZKUH010000010.1, from coordinate 715 downwards.
AACCCACCGATGTTTCCGAAGAATTACGCCTGAAATACCGTTATCTCGATTTACGCCGCCCGGAAATGACAGCACGTTTCAAGTTGCGATCTCGGGTGACCCGCAGTTTAAGAGATTACCTTGATGCTCAGGGTTTTATGGATGTAGAAACTCCCATTTTGACTAAAGCTACTCCTGAAGGTGCGCGTGATTATCTGGTGCCCAGCCGTGTCCATGAGGACCATTTTTATGCGTTGCCACAGTCTCCGCAATTATTCAAACAGTTGCTGATGATGTCTGGGTTTGATCGTTATTATCAGATTGTACGTTGTTTTAGAGATGAAGATCTGCGTGCTGATCGCCAGCCAGAATTTACCCAGCTTGATATTGAAACTTCTTTTATGGATGAAGAAAGTATTATGCAGTTGATGGAAGAGATGATGCGTTGTATTTTTCAGCAGCACTTAAAGGTAGATTTGCCCAAGCCATTTCCCAGGATGTCCTATGCTGATGCCATGAATATGTATGGTTCTGACAAACCCGATTTACGTTTTAAGATGGCGTTGGTGGATATTTCTGAATTGGTTAACAACATGGAATTCAAAGTTTTTAGCGGGCCGGCCAACGAAGAACAAAGTCGGGTGGCTGCTATTTGTGTTGTTGGTGGCGCCAAACTCAGTCGAAAGAATATTGATGACTATACAAAATATATTAGCCGGTATGGAGCGCGTGGGCT
>CAZKUH010000009.1:0-16969 GCA_964555895.1 uncultured Enterobacterales bacterium | reverse complement strand
CTTGTAATGTCAGAATATTAAGTGCTACGCATAAAAATTTAAGTCAGCTGGTCGCTGAGGGTAAGTTTCGCCAGGATTTGTTTTATCGATTAAATGTCATTGAACTACCCGTCCCCTCGCTGCGACAGAGAATTGAAGATATTCCTGCATTGGTGAACGGTTTGTTGAAAAAAATAAATCCCGATATCAGTATTACCACTGATGCCATCGAGGTACTGAAAATGCAGGATTTTCCTGGCAACGTGCGGGAACTCGAAAATGTACTGGAAAGAACCAGCGTTTTAATAGAAGGTAATATTATCTCTAAAAGTGACCTAGCTTTTTCAACACATCAATCCCCAGCGAAGCCAACTCGGGACAACAAGATAATTCAACATCCGTCAACTGCGGAGGTTAAATCAACCGAAGATGATGCAGTGCCGCAACGAGATGGCTTGCCACTGGACAAATTCGTTGAAGAAATTGAGAAAAAGGAAATTATGCAGGCGCTCGAAACATCGAGATGGAATAAAACTGCGGCAGCCAAACTTTTAGGTATGTCCTTTCGCTCTCTCAGATATAAATTACAAAAGTTGGGGCTGGATTAAAATCACTGCCAATTCCATTGATTAATTAAGTTCAGCTTGATTCCACTTATTTTTCCTCTACCTGAAAACATGTCACCTTGGTACCAGCCTTAAAAGTCCCCACAGCTTTTTGCAATAGAACATCCCTTTTTATAAAATCGTATTGATCGGTCAAAGAACGAGAAAAATGTTTAACTCTTTCTGACAAAAGTACATGACCGGGTTCAGCAGTTTTCTCTAGCCGAGCGGCAAAATTTAATGCAGTACCACCCAGATCGGCAATACCGGTTACGGCATTTTGGCTCACATAAACTGGCCCCAGATCCATGCCTATCCTTAAATTAAATCCTGCCGCAATGAGTACCGACTGGATCATTAAGGCACATCTAACACCTACTGCGGCATTATGGAACGTCACTCTCAATGAATCACCTTCCATATTGGGGTAGGCCGCTTGCCAACGATTCAAAATGGGTTTTAACAAACCGCGAAATAACTCCAGTCGGTTGGCCATTTCTGCTTCAGGCCATTGCGAAAAGTCTTTCAAATCCATGAACAATACGGTGAGGTGTCTATTTTGCGCAGCCTGGTGTTCAGCGGCAAGTTCCAACATACGTGGCCAGAATTTTTCCTTGACCCAGGATAATGTGGTTCTTAAATCCGTTTGTAGAGAAAGGTTTTCTCTTAATTCAAACTGAGCCATTTGTAATTGTTCTGCTTCCTGTTGCAATGCATTGGTCAGTTCTGTGGGTTCATAGTCGCCCATATCATCAATAGATAACACCACTTCAGTCAAACCAGGTGAGTGCTTCATCGATTGTAAATGAAGCGAGCTACCCCACTGAGATGCCGCCAGATGTTCCATCAGAAAAGGTAAAGTGGTTATCTCCTGCGCCCGGATCCCGTCAGGATATTTAAGCAAAATCGTTTTTCTGGCGCCATAAAGACGTTCAAATTCGCCCCGCTTAAAGGTAATAAACTCAGCACCATTTTCGTCCCAACTACAATTTTTACACCTGACATTTTTTATCGACCATTCTTTGACTGAAGCACCCGATAGTTTGCTACCACTCAGATCACTACCATCAAGTTGTGCAGAAGTTAAATCACATCCCCTTAAATCAGCTGCTGAAAAATTGGCATCTACGGCGATGACATGACTAAACTCGGCGGCGACCGCAACAACACCGGTCAAGATCGCCTGTTTGAGATTGCTTTTTACCAAAACCGCTCTATTTAAACTGGCACCAGTGAGATCAACACCCGAGAGATTTGCTTTATTTAATTGTGCACCATTCAGGTTGGCTCCAATCAGTGATGCTCCAGTCAAATCAAAACCGGATAAATTTTGCCCCGTTAAAATCGATTCGTTAAGATTGGCACCACGCAAATCGAACAAATCAAGATCCAGACTTCTTAAATCTAAGCCTTTTAAACTGATCCCGGAAACGATGGCAGTAAGAAAGTCTGCACCCTCAAGCTTCGCACGATCTAGGATAGCGTTGGTTAAATTAGCGGCGATAAAGCGACAGTTTCGACAATCGGCAAAACTAAAATCCGTTCCTTTTAAATTACTATCGATGAGGTTACTGCCGACAAGATTACAATGACTTAAATTGAATCCAGATAGATCAAAACCACTTAAAGCACCCCTGGATAAGTCTATTTTCTCATTGTCAGCAATTTTTATACGCCACGCATTCCATACTTTTCGGCCGGCTTTTAATTTCTCCAGGTGTTCTTTCTTCATACAAAATATTCTTCTTTTGATTGGTCGCAACAGCATGATGCAATCTGTATTGCAAACTCCATTTATGCGCAGAAGTATACACTATTTGGCTTTTATCGATTGGAATAATTTAATCTGACAATTTATCTCTCTAGCTTATATTACAATGATGATGGATATTAATTGTCCAATTAAGTGATTTCTGCTAATTTGTCTATAATAATAAAAAATTCATTCTTAATCTTTTGCCCGGAGCGATATGAATGTACTTATCGTAGAAGATAATAACAGTAGTCGGAAGCTCATTTCAGCACATATTGAGGAAATGGGACATTTTGTTATTGCCGTCAATAATGGTTCTGAGGCATTAACCAAATACCACGATAATTATATCGATCTGGTGTTGATGGATGTTGAGATGCCCGGTATGAATGGTTTTGAAACCACCAGACGGCTTAGAGAAATTGAAGGCGATCGTTGGTTTCCCATTGTTTTCCTCAGTGCCAAAGATGACCCGGCACATTTCGTCGAAGGTATCGACAGTGGTGGTGATGCCTATTTGACCAAACCAATTAATGGTCCCGTACTCAGAGCCATGGTGCGAGCAATGTCGAGAATTTCTCAAATGCACATCGCCCTGCAAGAAGCGACCAAAAATATGGAACTATTGGCGCATCGTGATCAATTAACAGGATTAACCAACCGTCGCGGTTTTGATGAAGCTTTTGCGGTGGAATGTAAATTGTTGCAACAACGCGGGGGCAGCCTCAGTTGTTTAATGATTGATATCGATTATTTTAAGCAATATAACGACCACTATGGGCACATACAAGGTGATAAATGCCTTATTCGAGTTGCCGCTTTGCTGAAAGAATCATTAATTGGCAACACGGATACTATTGCCCGTTACGGTGGCGAGGAATTTAGTATCCTCATTCCTAATTTACAGCTGGAATTTGTCGCAAAAATTGCTAAACGGCTGTGTAAAACCATCTTTGATGCAAACTTACTCCACGCGGAAAGCTCATTCAAACGGGTGACTATTTCTATCGGTTGCTCTGCCACATCCAACACAACGGACAGTAAAAACAGTAACCTTAAAGACTTGGTACAGCGTGCGGACAAAGCACTCTATGCTGCAAAAAACAATGGCAGAAATCAGGTTTGTAGTTCAGCTTAAGTTTCTTCTTGCGAAGAGTTTAGTAAACTGTTAATGGGTCAAATGCTATATCCGTGACAGGTGAAAATCTGCATTACCCTGTATTACTTGTATATACCCATAAACACTACAAAAAAGCAGAAAAACACGCTTAACTCGCGTTAACTGATAAAATTTTTATTGTAACAATTTGTCATAACTTCAATATCATGTTAAAACGGTGATTCTATCAACTTGATTAATCTCAGTATAAATTACAACGCATAATAGTATTAACTGATTTTAAGCATATTTTGAAGCGTTGACAGAGCATTCGCATTTTGAGGCTTTTTACCTCGGACTCATCACTGCAGATAATAATTTAAATAACCATTCTCACACATCCAGGAAAATAATTATGAGTAGCGCAATTACAAATGATCAGACACTCACTTATAACTATAAAGTTGTAAGGCAGTTCGCCCTGGTAACTGTCATATGGGGGATTGTGGGTATGTCTGTCGGGGTTTTAATCGCCTCACAGCTTATCTGGCCAGAACTCAACTTCGATACGCCATGGCTCACTTATAGCCGCCTTCGACCGTTACATACCAATGCTGTTATTTTTGCTTTTGGTGGTTCTGGACTTATTGGGACATCCTTCTACGTTGTTCAGAGAACCTGTCAGGCCCGACTGTTTTCCGGCGGTCTAGCAGCCTTTGTATTCTGGGGTTGGCAAATCGTTATTTTATCAGCGGTTATCACTTTGCCCTTGGGCTACACTTCCGCAAAAGAATACGCCGAGTTAGAATGGCCGATTGATATCTTGATTACGTTGGTTTGGGTGGCCTATGCAATTGTCTTCTTTGGCACCATCATGAAACGTAAAACCAAACACATCTATGTGGCTAACTGGTTTTACGGCGCCTTTATCCTGACTATTGCCATTTTGCATATCTTTAACAACCTAGAATACCCGGTATCAGCCTTTAAATCATACTCACTCTATGCCGGCGCTATTGATGCGATGGTGCAATGGTGGTATGGGCATAATGCGGTTGGATTTTTTCTCACTGCGGGTTTCCTAGGTATGATGTACTACTTTGTACCAAAACAAGCAGGCAGACCTATCTTTTCTTATCGTTTGTCAGTGGTGCATTTTTGGGCATTAATTGGTGTTTACATGTGGGCTGGGCCGCATCACCTGCATTACAGCGCATTACCAGACTGGGCTCAATCTCTGGGTATGGTTTTCTCACTTATTTTACTGGCTCCTTCCTGGGGTGGTATGATCAATGGCATTATGACGCTTTCCGGCGCTTGGCATAAGCTTCGCGATGATCCGATTATTCGCTTCCTTATCGTGTCATTATCCTTCTATGGCATGTCGACTTTCGAAGGTCCGATGATGGCCATCAAAACGGTCAACGCCCTCTCCCATAATACTGACTGGACCATTGGCCACGTGCACAGTGGCGCACTGGGCTGGGTCGCTATGGTAACCATCGGCTCATTGTATTATCTCATTCCGAGGCTTTGGGGGAAAACAGCAATGTACAGCATCAAACTGATCAATTGGCATTTCTGGTTATCGACCATTGGTGTCGTGCTTTATATCGCCTCAATGTGGATTGCGGGAGTCATGCAGGGACTGATGTGGCGAGCCACTAACCCTGATGGTACTTTAACTTATACCTTCATGGAATCATTGAAATTTACTTACCCCTATTACGGTGGACGCCTGCTCGGGGGGGTGATTTTCCTCTCCGGTATGTTCCTCATGGCTTATAACGTTTACAAAACCATTGCGGGTCTAAGTACTGATGATGTTTCTGAACAAACTATTGGCCATGTAGCCGTAGAGGGAGCGCAATAATGAATCATGATATTGTGGAAAAAAACATTGGCATTATGGCTGTTTTGATCGTCGTTGTTATCAGTATTGCCGGGTTGGTTGAAATCGTTCCTTTATTTTCAATAGATGCCACTACAAAACCCGTTGAAGGTTTGAAACCTTTAAATGCCTTACAACTTGAAGGCAGGGATATTTATATTCGCGATGGGTGTCATGTCTGTCATACCCAAATGATTAGACCTCTCAGAGCAGAGACTGAACGCTATGGCCATTATTCAGTCGCTGGAGAGTCGGTCTACAATCGTCCTTTTCTCTGGGGCTCAAAGCGTACCGGGCCTGATCTCGCTCGAGTCGGAGGACGTTACAGTGATGAATGGCAGCGGGTACATCTGAATAATCCCAGAGATGTGGTACCTGAGTCCAATATGCCGGCCTTTCCCTGGTTGTCTGAAAACATTCTCACCGGTGAATACACCGCACGTAAAATGGAAGTATTAACAAAACTTGCTGCTTTAAATTCTGATGTGGTGCTCTATTCCAAAGAAGACATTAAAAATGCGGCCGCTCAGGTGAAGGGTAAAACAGAAATGGATGCCCTGGTTGCCTATTTACAAAACCTTGGCACCATACTGAAAAATAAAAGGTAACCACCATGAATATGCACACACTTAGCGGCATTATGACAGCCATTTTACTGGTCATATTTATCGCATTATTTTTCTGGGCTTTTAGTAAGAAACGCCAAGGGGATTTTGATGAGGCGGCGAACCTGCCCTTTGTCGGCGATGACGAAGATCCACGGATCGTCACGAACGAAGGGATTAAAAAGGAGGAAAGTCATGAGTAATTTTTGGAGTTGGTATATTTCCATCCTCACTGTGGGCTACATTATAGCCGTACTCTGGTTATTGCTGGCAACAAGGCATGTGAAATCAGAAACAAACGAAGAAAATGACAACAATTTAATGAATCATTCCTATGATGGCATTCAGGAGTACGACAATCCCATGCCCAGTTGGTGGATTAAGTTGTTTTACATTACCATCGCTTTTGCAGTCGGCTATCTGATACTTTATCCGGGGCTGGGAAACTGGAAAGGAACTTTGGGATGGACCTCATATAAACAGCACGCAGAAGAAGTAGCCGCAGCAGAGAAAATTTATGGCCCTTTGTTTAAGAAGTACGCAGCAATTTCTATCCCTGATATAGCCAAAAATCAACCCGAAGCACTTGAGATGGGCAAACGTATATTCTTGAATAATTGTGCTGTTTGTCATGGTTCTGACGCTGGCGGCGCGCCGGGCTTCCCCGCCCTGAACGATAACGACTGGCTCTATGGCGGCAGCCCCGAAAAAATTGTTGAAACAATTACCCAGGGAAGAAATGCCGCGATGCCTGCCTGGGGACCTATCCTCGGCGATGATGGCGTCGTCCAGGTCGCCTCTTATGTTGAGTCTTTAAGTGGTCGCCGCTCCGATAAAAATTTGGCTGCGCTGGGGAAAACACGATTTGAGACCCTCTGTACAGCTTGTCACGGAGTCGATGCCAAAGGATTACAAATTTTGGGAGCACCTAACCTAACCGATAATATCTGGTTATACGGCGGCTCACCGGCGGTTATAGTCAAAAGCATTAAAGAAGGCCGGACGGGTGTGATGCCCGCACAAAAAGACTTGTTAAGCCAGGATAAAATTCACCTTGTCGCGAGTTATGTCTACAGCTTGAGTCAAAACCAAAACACCATAAATGAGGCTGAAAAATAACGCTATTTAAGCTGGGTTCAATATTGTTATTATCCAAGATTCAGGTTATTTAGCAAGAAAATCTAACAATTTATCACTTAAAGTTTGTTAGAATGTTCTCTAGTTAGAGAGATTGATACTGGCTCCATTTGGGGCCAGTATCAATTTAAGTAGAATTTAAGCAGTCGATGAAAAGTCTTTTTCATTTCTGATAAATAGAGTTTAGGTATGACTAACAAAACCACTAACGATGCCATCAAAGTCCATGTTGTTTCCTCGACAAAAGCACTCTACCAGAAGGAGCCGGTGATATATTCCCGCAAAATCAAAGGGACTTTTAACAGCATGCGACACTATACTGTCTGGATATTGTTAGGCTTATATTATGCTGTTCCCTGGTTTAACTTTGATGGGCATCAAGCCATTTTATTTGATTTGCCGGCTCGCAAGTTTTATTTATTAGGTTTGACCATCTGGCCACAGGACTTTGTCTTACTCTCTTGGTTGCTCATTATTGCAGCTCTTTTATTGTTGTTTGTGACCTCAATTGCCGGCCGATTATGGTGCGGATATGCCTGTCCTCAAACAGTTTGGACAGAAACTTTTATCTGGATTGAACGTTTTTTTGAAGGCGATCGTAACAGCCAAATGAAATTGGCTAAAATGCCCTGGAATTTTAAAAAAATCAAAAGCAAAATCGGCAAACACTTTTTCTGGTTAATATTTGCTTTTCTTACCGGCTATACCTTCGTGGGCTATTTCACGCCCATCAAAAATTTAACACCCGAGATCCTCAACTGGAATCTTGGGCCCTGGGAGACTTTCTGGATCTTCTTCTATTCTTTTGCAACCTGGGGAAATGCCGGACTGTTACGACAACAAGTGTGCAAATACATGTGCCCTTATGCTCGATTTCAGGGCGCTATGTTCGATAAGGATACCTTGATTATTTCTTACGATAGTGAACGAGGAGAAAATCGTGGTACACGCAAAAAAAACCAGGACTATAAAGTTAAAGGGCTGGGTGATTGCATCGATTGTGAACTCTGTGTCCAGGTATGCCCTGTCGGTATTGACATCCGTAACGGGCTACAATACGAATGCATCGCCTGTGCACTCTGTATTGATGCCTGCAACTCCATCATGGATAAAATGGGTTATGCCAGAGATCTGGTGCATTACACCACGGAACAACAAGAACAAGGCAAAGAAACGCAATTTTATCGTACAAAAACCATTCTTTACCTGGTTATTTTGGTCGCAATTATCAGTATGTTTGTTTATACCATTATCACCAGAGTGCCGTTGAAACTGGATGTTATTCGTGATAGAAATCGTCTTTATCAGGAAAATGTTCAAGGTATGATTGAAAATATCTATACCATAAAAATACTGAATATGGATACCAGTTCACATAACTTCCTCATCACCGCAGTCGGTTTGAAAAACATGAAGCTGCATGGCCCCAAATCTGTCTGGGTTAAATCCGGGGAAGTAAAATCCATACCGGTCCGTCTTATAGTCGACCCTGGGTACCTTAAAAAAACCACCAGTAATGTAGAGTTTTTAGTTCGCGCAGTCGAAGATAAAAGCTTAACTGCTGAATCTGAAAGTCGTTTTATCGGACCTGCATTAGGCCGTCCCTAATGGTAACAAAATTAATTTGAACAGCTCGTGTACTTCATCTCTCAACATTAAACAGGATATTTTTATGTCTGAAAGTGTAAAAATTCGGCCTTGGTATAAAGAACCCTGGTTATGGTTAGTCATACTACTACCGGCATCAGCCGTTGTCGCAGGTATTGCCACGGTGATTATAGCCGTACGAAATGCCGATGATCTGGTCGACGATAATTATTATCAATCCGGACTGGCTATTAATCGTAATCTTGACGCACAAAAAAAAGCGCAGCAACTTGATATCAAAGGGCGATTATTCTTAAGCCAGCAAAAGATCCAGTTACAACTGGAATCCAGTAAAAAAGATATCACTGGAGATATCGTTTTAGATTTGCTTCACCCGACACTAGAAAAACTTGACAAGCATTTTATCATGAAAAATCTTGGGCATGGTTTATATACGGTGGATAATTTAACACCGATAAAAGGTCGTCGTTATTTGAGAATAACCTCCCAATCTGAACAGTGGGTCATCAAATCTGAACTTATAGTTGAAACTGGGAAAGTTGTGCTTATTTCAGCGAACTGAATTTTAGCCCGAAATTTGATTGATTTGAGGTTGTTTTGTGAGCGAATCCTGTTTTCATTGTGGTGAAAAAATCCCGGCGAATACGCACTGGATAGTTTTATGGAAAGAAGTTGAACGCGCCATGTGTTGCCCAGGTTGTCAGAGCGTTTGTGAAACCATCATTTCAAGCGGACTAGAAGAATATTATCTGCTCAGAGAAACAAAACCAGGCAGACCCGCAGCTTTAATCCCGCAACAACTACAAAAGATAGCGTCTTTTAACCAGGATGTTATCGCACAAGCCTATATATCCAGCAGTAAAAACTCACTGTCAGCAAATTTTTATATTAGTGGCATGAGTTGTGCTGCCTGTGCCTGGCTGATCGAAAAACAACTGTCAAAATTACCTTTCATTGAGACTATATCTGTCAACGCGGTCAGTAATCTGGCACAAATCATTTGGCAAAAAGATAGCAATACCAGTAAGAAAAATTCTCATCTGGGTGATATTTTAAGCGAGATAAGCGCCTGTGGTTACGAGGCTAAGCCGCTACTTCCTGAGCAAATGGCAGACAACCATGCGGCTGAACAAAAAGACCTGCTGAAACGTCTGGGTGTTGCCGGGCTAGGGATGATCCAAGTCATGATGTTTGCTATTGGCTTGTACACCGGTGCCTTTCAAGGTATGGATCCGAAGTATCAAAATTTACTCAGATGGGTTTCTTTAATCGTGGCCACTCCGGTAATTTTCTATTCAGCAGCCCCTTTTTTTAAAGTTGCTTGGCATAATATCCGCGTTTTTAAATTAGGCATGAATGTACCCGTTGCCCTCGCCATCGCAGCTGCTTACAGTCTCAGTAGTATCGATACGATTATCGGTAGTGGCGATATCTATTTTGACTCGGCGGTCATGTTTACTTTTTTTCTACTACTTGGCCGATTTCTACAAAGCAGAGCTCGATGGCGGGCTTCTGAGACCAATCTCTCTACCACGGCACCGATGTCACCCACTATTCAAGTTGCGATTAACCACAGTCAATCGGAAAAACGATGGCAGTTTAAAGCTGTCAGCGAACTGCAACGTGGCGACGTTATTCTAGTACCACCTGGTGAAGTTATTCCGGTTGATGGTGAAATAGTCCAAGGTTGCAGCGAAGTAAACACCGCCGTTGTGAATGGCGAATTTGCCCCTCACTTACTCAGTGAGGGGCAAACGGTACTCGCGGGTAGTTTAAACCAGACACAACCTTTGGAAATAAAAAGTACCGCTCTGGGTGCCGATCGTTTCATCGAAAAATTATCTCAAAAACAACAGCAAGCACTCGCGGCTAAACCAGCGGTGATATCCCTGGCAGATGAGTTTGCCCACCGCTTTGTGTTATTCGTGCTGGTTGCCGCAATCAGCACGGCAATTTACTGGTCTTTAACCGATCCGGAAAATGCTTTCTGGATTACGCTTTCGCTACTGGTTGTTACCTGCCCCTGTGCGCTTTCGCTGGCAACTCCCGCCGCCATGACGGCTGCCATCAGTCATGCAACTGGTTTTGGTATGCTCATTACCAAACCACAGTTGTTGGAGAAATTAGCACGTTGTCATTGGGTGGTGTTTGATAAGACAGGCACCTTAACTTTAGGACGACTGGAAATTGAAAAAATTGAAAGCCTGCATAAAGCCTATTCAACAGAAAAAATTATCCACCTTGCTGCACAACTAGAGCAAGGATTCTCCCACCCCATAGCCAAAGCTGTTTTATCCTATAAAAATGAGCTGTCGGGGTCTGAATTAATGCCTGATAATCTGTTCAATAGTACTCCGCAAATCTCCACCCGGAGTTTAAAAAACATTCCAGGGAAAGGCGTATCGGCTCTAATTAACGGCATTCGTTTTTCTCTGGGACAATTCCCGGAGTTTGCTCTGGATGAAATTTCCTTGCGCAATCACAACAATAATGAAGAACATAACAATGATGTTCAAAACAACAACAATACTTTCCCCGCCAGTCAGAAAATTATTTATTTATACCAAGATACTGTCGCGGTAGCTAAAATCATCTTCCAAGATCCCTGGCGAACAGATGCTTTTGCCACCATAGCCGCGCTAAAAATCAAGGGGTTTAAAATTGCTATCTTAACCGGTGATCCCGCCATTAATGCAGCGAATTTGCAAAAACAGTTTCAGGCTGATGAAGTCAGGATTGGGTGTTCTGCTGCAGACAAACAACACTGGGTCATGGCAAAACAACAACAAAATGAGATTGTGCTGATGCTTGGCGACGGCATAAATGATGCCCCTGTACTTGCCCAATCCGATATCTCAGTGGCCATGGCTGAAAGTGTAAGTCTATCGCGTAATGAAAGTGATGCTACGCTGCTTAATCAATACTTGATTAATGTGGTAAAACTCATTAATCTTTCAAAACGTACAACAACAATCATCAAGCAAAACCTGATATGGGCCATTTTGTATAATTCTGTCACCATCCCATTAGCGGCTATGGGGGAGATCCCGCCTTGGTTGGCAGCTGCTGGAATGTCATTTAGTTCATTATTTGTGGTTTTGAATGCTTTACGTTTAAACAGATCTTTGGGAGTCTAAAATTGGATAGTTTGTTTTTACTCATTCCAGTAACACTGATATTTTTAGGCCTCGCCATCTGGGGTTTCCTCTGGGCAGTAAACAGCGATCAGTACGATGATATGGACTCACCTGCCAGTAGAATTTTATTTGATGATGACGAACAAGCAACGATTGAAGCCTATAAAAAAGCCCGACAGTTAAAAGCAAAAAATCGCGCCAATAAAAAAGTCTGAAATTGATGAATATAGAATTTGCAGGACTGGCAGCTGCATTTTTAGCGGGCCTGTTGGGTAGTACGCATTGTTTTGGTATGTGCGGCGGAATTTCCAGCGCACTACAACTCGCCATTCCAAAAAAAGCCGGTGCCACTTTCATTTATTTACTCAATTATAATTTAGGCAGAATACTCGGTTACACGATCTTAGGGGGCGTTGTGGGTATTATCAGTGTCTCTACGATTAAAACTTTCGCCCCAAAATCAGCACTTGATATTTTACGTATCTTGGGTGCCATATTTCTGGTACTCATGGCCGGATATATTGGCCGCTGGTGGATGTTATTAACAAAATTTGAACAACTGGGACAAACTTTTTTTAATCCACTCAAACGTTTCGGGAAAAAATGGCTGCCTTTGAAAAGACCCTCTCATGCCATCATACTCGGCACTATCTGGGGTTTTCTACCCTGTGGACTTGTTTATTCAGCGCTCGCCTATTCCGCTGCTGCAAGTAGTATCCCGGAAGCTGCTTTAAGGATGACTTTTTTTGGTCTGGGTACCCTCCCGGCGGTTGGCCTCATGGGTAGTAGCGCGAGCAGAATAAAAATTTATCTGCAACAAAACCGTGTCAAGCAAATTGCCGCAACCTCCATGCTGGTTATCGCATTGTGGACAGTTTTACCCGTATTGAATAATTAACCGGCTGATGACAGTTGTACCACGGCACTGATCAGGATCAATACCCCAAAATCACAGCTTGCGTAAAATTCGATCACTAAGAATAGTTAACAATGATGTGCGCCCTGATATGACTTCAAAATTTTTTAGTCGAGAGTTAATAGACAAATATAATATCAGTGGGCCCAGGTATACTTCTTACCCCACGGCGGTGGAATTCAACAATCATTTCCAGCGCGCTGATTATATCGCAGGTATTACCAGTAGTGATGCATCTAAACCCATCTCTTTATATATTCATGTGCCATTTTGTGACACGCTTTGCTATTACTGTGCATGCAATAAAGTCATTACCAAAGACTACGCCAAAGCCACATTATTTATCCAGCATTTGAAACAAGAATTGTCTCTAATTGCGCCATTGGTTGGTAATCGTGAAGTTTTACAAATGCACTGGGGCGGCGGTACACCCACGTTCCTCAACGACGACCAAATAGCAGATATCCTGAACCATCTAAATGAAAACTTTAACATGCTGGATGATGACAAAGGTGAATATGCCATCGAAATTGACCCCAGAGCAGTCACCGCACAAAGAATAAAAAATTTAAGGGCAATGGGCTTTAACCGAATTTCTCTGGGTGTTCAAGATGTCAATCCTGTGGTGCAAAAAGCAGTACACCGTATTCAACCTAATGAAGTAACTGAAACTATTTTAAACACCGCAAGAAATGTTGGCTTTGTTTCAACAAACATTGATCTCATCTACGGTTTACCTTTTCAAAGTGCACAATCTTTTACAGATACCTTAAATCAGGTACTGCAATGGCGCCCCGATCGCCTCTCTGTTTTTAACTACGCCCACCTTCCGCATTTATTTATGCCCCAAAAAAGAATCCGTGTGGAAGATTTGCCCTCCGCAAACGAAAAATTAAATATACTGGATAACGCCATCAGTAAATTAACTGCTGATGGTTATGAATTTATCGGCATGGATCACTTTGCCTTGCCAGAAGATGAACTGTCACATGCCCAACGGGATGGCAGTTTACATCGTAACTTCCAGGGTTACACCACCCATGGTGAATGTGATCTGTTTGGTTTTGGTCCATCGGCGATTAGTCAGGTTGGTGGCGTTTACAGTCAAAACCTAAAAACCCTTGAGGAATATTATCAACCCCTTTCTCAAGGGAAATTACCCGTTTGGCGAGGAAAAAGCCTCGATGAAGATGACCGTATACGAAGAACAGTGATTGTCGCATTAATCTGTCAATTTGAACTTGATTTCGCTGATATTAATCAGCAATTCGGTATTAATTTCACCGATTATTTTGCCGATGAACTCGAAGATTATGCAGAAATGGCGGCGGATAATTTGCTCAGCTTAAGTGACAAAGGAATAAAAATACATGCGTCAGGCAGACTGTTGATCCGTAATATCTGTATGATGTTCGATAAATATCTACGACGGATGGAACGTCAAATATCTTTCTCGAAAACTATCTAACCTTTAATCTATTCGAGATGTTAGCACCCGCGCTCCCAATTAGCCTCATTCAAAGCATGAGTCATTTTATATTTAAGACTCTCCTTTCAGTATTAATTCTGCATGAGTGAAGGGATTAAAGCCCAGTTAACGTCTTACCCGTTTGAGGGGTGGTCGGATAATTTCGGCATTCGTTTTCTTGCAAGCATCTCTTCCTCTGCGAATTTGCAAACGGTAGCCTGATGCACATTTTGGTTGAAATGGATTCCTCATTTTTATTTTTGCTGACCGTGCCTTCCCTTCTCTACCGCTGATCGAATGAATGATATTTGATGAAAGTTGGCCCGTGCAGAGATCTTTATTACCCAGTTTATCAACCTGTAGCCGAAAAATATTTTGAGCTTTGCTACCTTTCGTACAGGGTTCGGGGTTTTTGAAAGCAACGCGTTTTTGATGTATGCATCTTGCCGCATCTTGTTTGCTTTCGAATACATAGCCCTGGTCACACGAAAAAAAAGTGTTATTTCCCTTTGCCTGGATAGAGCCATCGCTCCATATCGATAAACCGCCACTCAAAATTAAAATTGTTGATATTTTCATTCTCCACCTCAATTGAAAAATTATCTGACTTAACTCAATCCAGAATGAAATATATAACGGTAAAGTTTGAATTTCTTGAAATTACTTTGAAGAAGCTTGAAGAAGTTTGAAAACTAAAAAAAACAAAGGGTTAGCGTTCGAGCAAGTACGCTATTCGTTGCGGTTTAATAGGCCACTTTAAGAATTTTTCCTGCTTTTTCGGAAGCAATGAATTGTTGCAGGATTTGTTCATGCTCCTCGGTCCAGTTAGCTTTTAATTTCAGCTTGATTTTTCTGGATAATGTGACCGCCCCCGCCAACTCTCCTTTATCATGCAGAATATGTGCACCTATGAGGACATAAGAAGGCCTGATATCATTCCACTGCCCATTAAGCTGCGCATAATATTTTTCTGCCTGAGCGACATCTCCCAGCGCCAGATAAACGCGAGCGGCAAATACTTTTGCCTGGTTTTTAATACTGTCCAGGTTTGTCGGCGCTAATAATTTTAACACCATTTCTATTCTAATCCGGGCACTGATAAAATCCTCATTTTTCAGACTGATTACGGCCTGATCAAAAGATGCTAAAATTTGCCCTTGAACATCACCTATTTTTTTGTACGATGTAATTAGTTGTGCTAGCTCACGATCAGCAAATTGAAAACGACCCAGTCCGGCACTTGTTGTCGCTATCTGGTGTTTTGCCATCAAAGCAAAACCTGTTAATGAATATTTTTTAAAAATCCCCTTGGCTTGCTGATAATAATCTATCGCTATTTCATCTTTACTTGATGACAAATAAACATTACCGAGATTATACAAAACACGTCCTTCTCCAGCGCCAAAATTAGCTTGATGATAAGCCTTGGTGGATTTCTTAAAAGCGCTTATTGCGTCAGTTAATTGTCCCAGGGCTTGATAACTACTTCCAAGATTCAATAATTCATTTCCTCTTAAAAGTGGATCATCCAGAACGAAGGTATTCTTTAACAGTTTTTGAGTTGCCGCCAACGATTCTTTTATTTTTCCTTGTCCATAGAGGATGTTGGATTTTAAATGTTCCAGAAAATACGACTGTTTATTGGATATTTTTTTAAGCGCCAGTTTGTCAATTATCTCGCTGGCAATCGAAAATTTACCTGCACGATATTCAGCTTCTGCAAAGTAGGCACTTGCCCAAAAAAAATTCGGGTCTTTCTTTAAGGCTATATTAAGATAATCTTCTGCCGAGTTGATATCACCACTAAAGAGTTCATGAACACCAATGGCATAATCTCTGTTGGCTTTTGAGTTTTTTGAGTAGGTATTGGCTAAAGATAATCGTTGCATGACCACAGGGATCAGATCACTGGCCAGGTGATCCAGCAGCATATCTAGGGTATTTATTATATCTTTTTGAGAAAATTCAGAAATTGCCGATCTCGATTCTTTGTTGAATATTTGATAGCTTAAAAGGGGTAATTTATTCTCCAGACGATATCTTATCGAGACCAGATGGGTACAACCCAGACGTTGACAAATTTTTCCCGCTTGCTTGGCCGTCAGATTCTCGCGACCAAACTTTTCCGGCATGGTTTGTAAAGTGGTGAGGATGGTGGTGACTGGAATTGTCTGGATATGTTGATATAAACCCAGTTGTTCTACAGCCAGGGACATGACACCAATTTTAACCCAGTCATCTATAGGGTCTTTATCTTCAGAGTCAACCGGTAAAACTGCCACTCGGATGGTATTGATTGACATCTTTTGTGCAGATACCTGGCTATTTTTTAAGAAAGGTTCTAATACCCCGGAAAAATAAGCTGCAAAAAAGATTATTACAGCTGACACTACCGATATCATGCCAGTAGCCAGTAATTTATGGCGTCTAAAGTAATGACTTTCGTCCAGCGTTCTTTTTTTCTCTAAAAGCGTGTTTATGCTGCTTTTTTTCTCGCTAAAATCCAGACTATTGACCGATTCCATAGCAACATTTAAACGAAATCCTCTGCCTCGGATGGTTTTAATATTCCCCTGATCTTTGCCACTATCTCCCAATAATTGACGCGTGTCAGAAATTAGTCGAGATAAAGACCAGTCTGTCACCACCTGATCAGGCCAAAGAGCATCAATTAATTTTTGTTTATCTACCACTTCTGGATAATTGCAACATAAATTCTCCAGCAGTTTAATGACTTTATCGTCATCACTGATAATCCTTTCACCAGAACT
>CAZKUH010000008.1:0-17053 GCA_964555895.1 uncultured Enterobacterales bacterium | reverse complement strand
ATCAATTTTTTTATTTTAAAGTTTTTGATATTATTGAGCCAGACTCAAATAACCCTTCTGCTTGAGAAGAAAACATTTTTAGATAACATCATGCCATTGCTTTCCACAAAAATGGAAAGTATCAGATTGAAAATTGATTTGGAAAGTGAAAAAAGATTAACCAAAGTGCAACTGGATGCTATTCCCGCATTGGTATTCATCTTGGACAAAACGGGAAATTTTATTCGCTGGAACAAATATTATCAGGAACTGACCGGCTATTCCGATGCGGAAATGCGCACACTTCATAGTCTTGATACTTTAGCTGAAAAAGATCGCTCACTTGCAGCTGGGGTTATGAAAAAAGTTTTTAAAGAGGGTAAAGGCAGTTTAATTTACAGGGCTTTTTCTAAAAATAAAATCAACAGGACTATGTATGCTGTTGCTGAAAGAATTAGCTATCACGGCGAGGATGTATTGATCGGTGTTGCTACTGATATTTCTGAACAAAAACATATTGAAGAGGAACTTCGTCAATCAGAACAACTATTAAAGGAAACAAACAGCCAGCTTAAATTATTAAAAACCCTATCTGATCGTCTACATAACTTAATGAATGTCAAAGCCATTGCAAATGAAGTGCTTAAAATTTTTGATGAAATAAGCGATGCTGAAAAATCCGTTTTTCGTATCAGTAAGTTAATTGAAACTGATAATGAAGAGCAGGAACTTCATATTGTTGCCTCAAAAGGATTTGGACCAGAAATATTATCTATGCATGCTATTGCGAATGTGGGGAGTACAAATATCCCTTCAGGTATTGCCACTTCTGAAAATCAGATCGTGGTTTATTCATCTATGAAAGATGCCAAGTTATTGACCACTTCATTTAAAGAGGCACTAAAAACTGAGGGTGTAAATTCAGGGATTATTATTCCCCTATCCTATAATAATGAAATTTTAGGAGTCGTATCCCTGGCTTTTTTATATGAACAGACCTTTAAAAAAGAACGATTGGAGTTCTACAAGAGTGTCGGCGCTAGCGTTTCGTTAGCACTTTATAATGCCAGACAATTTGAAAATGTGGCTTTTCAAGCCAAGCATGACTCATTAACCACACTACCGAATCGGATAAGTTTGCATGATGATTGTAAAAGTGCTTTAAAGGCAAGCGCAGGTCAAAAGACAGCTACGGGGTTATTGTTGCTGGATCTTGATCACTTCAAGGAAATAAATGATACGCTCGGCCACCACGTAGGTGATGCATTATTAAGACAGATAGGCGCCCGGATTGAAACTGCCTTGGAAAATAGTCAGAGCAAAATTTATCGACTTGGAGGTGACGAATTTTCAGTACTGGTACCAAACCATCAAACAATGGATGAAATGAAAATCCAGGCTGAAAAAATTCAACTGGCATTACAACAATCATTTGATGTTGACGAATTACAATTGGAAATAAATGCCAGTATTGGTATTTCCAGTTCTTCACAACATATTAGGGATGTACATGAATTATTAAGATGTGCCGATATGGCAATGTATGCAGCAAAACATTCTGGTTCTGGAATTGCAACATACCAATCTGAAATGGAATTTCTCACGCCGGAACGAAAAGCGATTTTAGCTGATTTATCTGAAGCGATTAAAACCGACCAGTTATTTTTACAATATCAGCCGATCTGGGATTTTAAAACAAAAACATTTGTCGGTTGTGAAGCTTTGATACGTTGGGACCATCCGGAATATGGTTTGTTATTTCCGGATAAATTTATTCCTATTGTTGAAATCACAAAAATGATACATCCGATGACTATCTGGGTTTTTGAGAAGGTTTGTCAACAATTAAATGTATGGGAAAAACTGGGTTTGGATCTTCGTGTGGCGATTAATATTTCCACCAGAAATTTAATGGATGATAGCTGTGAAAATAAATTCGAAAAACTCATTAAAAAATACAACATTTCAACTGAAAATATTTCTCTGGAAGTCACAGAAACAGCCTTAATGCACGATCCGGAAAGAACTTCGAATTATATTAATAATATCAATGAGATTGGTTTGCAGTTTTCTCTTGATGATTTTGGTACGGGACATTCTTCGCTAACTTACTTGCGGAAACTTCCATTCCAAATCTTGAAAATTGATCGTTCTTTTGTGATTGATATGCCAGATATTCCACAAAATAAAATCATTGTTGAATCTACCATTAATCTTGCCCATAATCTGGGGATGTTGGTGGTAGCTGAAGGTGTGGAAGACAAAGCAGCTTTAGATGAATTAGAACTATTAGGCTGCGATTTTGCTCAGGGTTACTTTCTCAGTCGGCCATTAGATGCCGATAAATTTATTACTTTTATTCAAGAAAACAAAAAAATGTAAATCATCATCTTAAACAGTAAAATATAAACTCCCTAAAAGCTATTGAGGTTAATTTAATTTTTACAACTTAATGAGTGAACTGATGCCCAGAAAATTTGATTGGCAAAGAATGGTAATAAAAGTCGGCAGTGCTTTGATTGCACCAGGTGGCAAAGAGCTTAGTACACGTTATTTAGTTAATTTGGCCAAATTTATTATACAAAGTAGAAATGAAGGTAAGGAGATCGTTTTGGTCTCATCAGGAAGTGTTGCCGCAGGTGCCACGCTTAATCAGCAGTTATCGCTCAAGAAAAATCGAAGCATTCCTGAAAAACAGGCCTTGGCGGCTATAGGGCAGCCGCAGGTGATGCAATATTGGCAGAATTTATTTGATTTCCCTTGTGCCCAGGTTTTATTAACTTTGTCGGATCTCGAGAATAGGCAGCGATTTGTTAATGCTAAGAATACCATTAATAAATTAATTGAGTTTAATGCCATGCCCGTTATTAATGAAAATGATTCTGTGGCAATTGATGAATTAAAAGTGGGAGACAATGATAATTTGGCTGCTTATGTTGCCTTATTGGTGGATGCAGATAAATTATTGATTTGCAGTGATGTTGATGGTTTGTTTGATTCAGATCCAGGTTTAAACCCGGCGGCAAAATTAATTGATGAGATAAAAGAAATAGATAATACTATTTTAAAAATGGCAAATACAACCAGAAATCCTTTGGCAACGGGAGGCATGTTAACCAAATTACAAGCGGCACAAAAAGCTACGCAAAGAGGTATTGACACCTTGATTGTTAATGGAACCAATCCACAGACATTTGATAAATTAGCCAAGGGTCAAAAAACTGGGAGCTGGTTTTCCAGAACACAAACGCCGTTAGCAGCAAAAAAACATTGGATTATGCACCTGAATAAACCCAGAGGGGTGTTGGTAGTGGATCAAGGTGCAGAAGATGCCATGCGGCTTTCACTGGCATCTCTTTTGCCAAGCGGAATTATTGATGTTATCGGAGACTTTAAGCAGGGAGATGTTGTAGAAGTAAAAACTAAAGATTCAAAGCATGTTGTTGCAATCGGGATCTGCCAGTATAATTCTCAACAAATTTTTAAAATAAAGCAGCATCATTCTAAGGAGATACAAAAAATAATCGGTTTTATTACAGCCGATGAAGTGATAAATCGTGATGATATGATTATTTTAAAATAAACAGGTTAAGTGGATGATTAAGGTAAAAGCGTTAGCGGGTAATTTAACAGAGGTTCTGCAATCTCAATGTAAAGCCATTCAAAAAGCAGGTCGAAAATTGGCGACTATGGATAGTACAGTTAAAAATAATTTGTTGCTTAAAATGTCAGAAATACTACAACAATCAGCAGAAACTATTATTCAGGAAAATCAAAAAGATTTAAGAAATGGAGAATTGCAAAATTTATCTACCGCGATGATGGATCGTTTGATGTTGAACAACGATCGAATTTTACAGATGTGTGGTGCTCTGCAAGCAGTGGCGAGTCAGCAAGATCCCATCGGAGAAATATCACATAGTGTTTTGAGACCCAATGGCATTAGAGTGGCAAAAATGCGCATCCCGCTCGATGTTATCCTGATGATTTATGAGGCGAGACCCAATGTCGCTGTTGAGGCGGCAGCACTTTGCATAAAAGCCGGAAATGCGATTATTTTGCGAGGAGGGAGTGATGCGATATTTTCTAATATGGCCATTGCCCGGTGTTGGCAACAAGCGCTGGAATTTTGTCAATTCCCTGAACAATCGGTACATATTATTGATAATACTGATCGTGCGGTGATGGATAGTTTATTGCAATTTGATGAAGAAATTGATCTGGTGATCCCGCGGGGTGGTGAAGGATTGATAAGATATATTGTGGCGAACAGCCGGATCCCGGTTATTCAGCATTATCAGGGAATTTGTCATTGTTATGTCGATAAAGATGCCGATATCGAAATGGCACTCGCTTTATTAATTGATGGAAAAACTTCAAGACCAGGTGTCTGTAATTCTTTGGAAACATTATTAGTGCATAGCGCTATTGCAGAAAAATTTTTACCTTTGGCTGCTCAGGCATTAATTGCGGCAGATGTAGAAATTCGTGGTTGTGAGAAAACCTGTGTCATCTTGCAAGATGTAGCAAAAGCAACAATTGAAGATTACAGTACTGAATATCTCGATTTGATCATTAGTGTAAAAGTGGTGGAGGCTTTTGCAGAGGCTTGCCTGCATATTGAAAACTATGGCTCCCATCATACCGAAGTCATCGTCACCAATAATGTTTTCAGTGCGGATTTATTCGTAAAAAATATTGATGCGGCTGTGGTGATGGTGAATGCTTCATCAAGATTTTCAGATGGCGGGGAACTTGGTTTAGGTGCGGAAATTGGTATTTCAACATCTCGTTTACATGCTTATGGGCCCATGGGAATAGAGTCTCTGACCACCGAAAAATTTGTGGTCAGAGGGCAGGGGCAGATAAGGAAATAACCTTGCGCTAAATTGAACCATTTAAATTATTCAACTCTAAAACAAGGTACATATTCTTTAGTGGGTAACATCATACGGTGGTCATCAACAAAACTTTGTAATAATTGGGTTAATGACTCGGCTAAATCTTCGCCAGCCTTAATGATGAATGGTCCCTTTTCTTCAATTTGCGCGATGCCGTTAGGTTTTACGTTACCAGCGACAATCCCAGAAAAAGCTTTTCTCAAATTTTGTGCCAAAATATGTTTGGGTTGATCAAGGCTCAAATTCAGAGTCGTCATATTTTCATGCGTTGGATCAAAAGGATGTTGCCAGGCATCAACGATTTTTAAACGCCAGTTAAAATGGTAAGAATCGTTGTTTTTTAATCGATATTCAGTCAGTTCTCTGATCCCTTTATTTAGCGTCTGTGCAGTTTTGACCGGGTCTTCCACAATAATTTTGTAACGACGAGCGGCTTCTTCACCCAAAGTTTTTTTGATGAATTGATCCAGTTGCACAAAATAGTTGCGACTACATTCTGGACCGGTAAGCACGATAGGTAAAGGCAGATCTTCATTGTCGGGATGCAGTAGAATACCCAGTAAATAAAGTAATTCTTCTGCCGTTCCTGCACCGCCAGGAAAAATAATAATACCGTGAGACAAGCGCACAAAGGCTTCTAGTCTTTTTTCGATATCCGGCATAATAACTAATTGATTCACAATAGGGTTTGGCGGCTCTGAAGCAATAATGCCGGGTTCGGTGATACCGAGATAGAGCACATCGGTCGCCCTTTGCTTGGCATGAGCGATGGTAGCGCCCTTCATCGGACCTTTCATCGCTCCTGGGCCACAACCGGTACAAATATCAAGTCCTCTCAGGCCCAGTTGGTAGCCCACCGTTTTAGTATATTTGTATTCCTCTTCAGAAATGGAATGTCCACCCCAGCAGACAACAAGATTGGGTCTACGGATGGGGTTTATGGTTTTTGCAGTTCTCAGTTGATCAAAAATATCATCAGAAATAGTATTGGTCTCGACTAAACTATTGCTCGATTTTATGATGTTTTTTTGTTGAAACAAGATATCCCTAATGACGGCGGTCAATAACTCTCTAATACCTCTGATCATGGCGCCATCTACAAAGGCATTCTCAGGCGGATTGGTTAAAATGATTTTCAATCCACGACCCTCAGCTTCAAATTTGACATCAAAACTTTGGAAGGCACGCAGGATCTCCCGGCCATCATCAAGTTCTGAACCCGTATTTAATATGGCGAGGATACATCGTCTGAGCAGTTCATGATTCTCTCCATCGGCTTGCTCTATAAGCCATTCCATTTCTTGAAGTGAGAGAATTTCGAGCGATTGTTCTGGATTTATTTCATAATTTTGTATATCTACATTATTTTCCATACTTTCTTGTTATCCTTATGTTTTGTATATACCCGTGCTACTTGAATATGCAGGATTTCATCCTACATTATAGGTAAATAAGATTGAAACTGAAAGTTACTGTTGTGCTTAATCAGTCAATTTCCCGGTATTTTGGGTCGATTCCAATAGGGTTCTACTTTCGTTTAAAAAACTTTCAGCATATTCTCCAAACCATTCACCAACTTCGGTAAATTTTTTGATAAAGGACGCTTTGTCATTTTCTTCCAGTAATTTTATTAAGTCACCTAATCGTTGATGATACCTTTTTATCATGGAGACATTGTTCTTGGATGAAAAAATAATGTCCGCATAAAGCTCTGGTTGTTGAGCAAATAATCTTCCAACCATCGCTAGTTCTAAACGATATATCGGTGAGCTTAATTTAATGAGTCGAGCGATTTCAGCCTCTTCCTGTTGTAAGTGAACGCCATAGGCAAAACTTGAAAAATGCCGTAAAGCCTGGATAAGGGTCATGGAATCATCGTGTTCAACAGCAGAAATATGATACAACTCTGCCCCCAGTTTCTTCAATGATTGAGTGAACCAGAGATATTTGTCAGGGTCACGACCATCACAGACAACAATCGTTTGATGCTGAAAATTGTCAATGTCAGTACCAAACATAGGGTGTAAACCCAAGACAGGCCCTTGGTGTATTTTTAACATGGCTTCCAAAGGTGTCGTTTTAATACTGGTGAGATCAGCCAAAATACAATTTTCAGGGAGATTGTGTAGTTGATTGATAACTGAAATAGTCTGGTTAATTGGTACAGCGACAATGATAATGTCAGCCTGTGCGAAAAGTTGTTCCGCAGTAGCCCAATCATTTTTATCCAGAGAAAAAACGCGCATCCCGAGTCGAGAAAATTGCCGTGAAAACAATTTTGCCAACTGACCTTCGCCACCAATGATGACCACATTTTTATGAATAGGTTCATGGTTACTCACAGCGTATCTCCAGGCTTCTTTTGTGGTGTTGCAAACTTTCCAGTGTGGCCAGACTGATCGCAGTTTTTGCCAAAGCGGGATAGGCCTCAGCTTTGATTTCCTGATAAGTTAACATTCTTAAAAAATCTCCTACCTGCAACCCGCCACGTTGTGCAGAAAATCCTGAAGTGGGAAGGGTGTGATTGGGTCCCGAACAATAATCTCCCAGTGCCACAGCACTATATTTACCTATAAACAACGCACCATAGTTAGTCAGCTGTGTCGAATTTATTGATGAGGCACAAAGCATCAGGTGCTCAGCACCCATATTATTTGCAAATACAATAGCGTCTTTTTCATCCACAGCCAAAAGCAGTTGGATTTGCTTGTTATTTATCAATGCTCTGCCTTGAGCAGAAGATTGTAAAATTTTCTCTATGGCTTCTAGCTGTGAGCTATTCCAACTGATTAAAATGGATAAAGCCATGGGATCATGTTCTGCCTGTGCCTGCATATCCGAGATAATCCATTCATTGTTAGTTGAGCCATCGCTGATAATTAATAATTCACTCGGTCCTGCTTGAGAATCAATTTTTATTTTATTTTGCAACAATGACTTGGCAGTATTGACATAGGCATTTCCGGGTCCAACGATCATATCTACAGCTTCATTAAAGCGAGAACCTTCGCATGCTGCCACAATAGCCTGAACTCCGCCCAGTTTTATAAAGCCTGTGGCACCTGCTAAACTCGCAGCCGCTAATATTGCGGGGTGGACACTTGGGGAAAAAGCCAATCTTGTTTTGCAACCAGCAATGCGAGCTGGAATGAGCGTCATTAAGGCACTTGAAGCCAGAGGAAAACGCCCCCCAGGAATATAGGCGGCTATTTTTTCAACGGCCAGAACTTTTTGACCATAATACCCAAATTGATCTTCAAAATGACGCTCCTGGTAACTTTCCAGTTGAAACCGCGCAAATTTTTCGATTCGGTTGGCGGCGATTTTCAAATGAGATAGTGTTTCAATATCTAATCCATAGGATTCTACAGTTTGAAGCGCTATGACTTCAGGGACAAAATTATCAAATTGTTTGCTGAGTTGTATAATCTTTTTATCACCCTCAAGCTGAATTTGCGCAATTAAATCCTGCACAGTTTTCAGCAGCGCTTTTTTATCCTGCTGATTGACTCTTTGCCATTTATTTGCAGGGATAATCATTGATGACGACTCCTTAACTCATGCACGATATCCTTGATCGAGACGCCTCGAGACTTGGCTGCTATCAAGGTAAAAAATAGTAGATCGGCTGATTCCCATCTGGCCTCTTCAAAATTATCTGTTTCTATCAGTTCTTCGGTTTCTTCACGGAGCTTCTCTGCCTGAAAATCCCTGCTTTCAAATAAGCTATTTGTGTAAGAATTTATTTGTGGATTATCCAATCGCTGTTGAAAGACCTTATCCAAAGTGGTTAAAGAAAAAGTATTTTGTTGAGATGGAAAGCAACTCAAACGATCCAGATGGCAGGCATTACCCGTTTGTTTTACTTGAAAGATAATGCTATCGGCATCACAGTCAAGATCAACATTGACCAATTGTTGGATATTGCCACTGGTTTCGCCTTTACGCCAGATATCTTGCCGTGAACGGCTCCAGTAAACCCCGCTTGATTCAGTCAGTGCACAACGTAAGGATTCTTTATTGCTATAAGCTAGCATCAGAATATTTTTACTCTCGGCATCTTGTACAATTGTCGGGATTAGCACGGATTTTTCAAAATCAACGCAGTCGATAAAAGCATCATGCAGTTGAATTTTTCCAGTATAAATAGCCATGCCGATTTGTGCATTCGCGCCCCGTCTTTGCAACCATCGAATATCGTCGGTAGTGGTAATGCCACCAGCGACGGTTACCGGAATAGATGATTGATTAATTACCTGTTCTATTCGTTTTTTATCTATACCCTGCAACATTCCTTCTTTGATTACCTGTGTGTAAAGAAATTCACTACAATGGTTTTGGAGTTGGGGCAATATTTCTGAAATAGTCTTGCCAGTACCTTTCTGCCAACCATGTGTGAACCATTCATCACCCTTGGCATCAAGCGCAAAAACAAGATTATCTTTGGCAATATTTTTTACCCATTTTTCGGTGGCAGCTGTGGCAAGAATGATTTTGCTTGCACCAGCCTTAAGATAATTTTGTGCTTTTTTCAAACTGCGGATCCCGCCACCGACCCGACAGGATTGCTTTTTTAATAATCTATAAATTAATGCTTCATTATCACCCTGCCCAGTAGCAGCATTGAGATCAATGATTGCCACTTCCCCATAAAGAGAAAATTGCTGGAGTAATTCAAAGATATCATCACGGGCAATTACGGGTTCCTTGCCTTGACGCCATTGAACCGCTTGACCATTAAATATATCTATACTGGGTATTAACATTATTTTCTCCGAAATGCTTATTTTTTAATCCAGCCTGACATGAATGCCATGGGCCCGCAAAAATTCTTTGGTTTGTCTAATAGTGTAATGTCCTGAGTGGAACATTGTTGCAGCTAAAACGGCATCAGCACCACTATTAAAAGCAGCTAAAAGATCAGCGGGAGTTTTAGCGCCACCGGAAGCTATCACCTGAATGGGTAAATTTTTGGCTATTTCACCAGTTATTTCATTATCAAATCCTTTGCCCGTACCATCTTTGTGCATACAGGTTAAGAGAATTTCTCCGGCACCTCTTGCGGCTATTTCCTTTGCCCAAGGTCGTAATAACTTGTCTGTTTTAGTTCTACCGCCTCGGGCATAAACAACATAATCACCATCGGCTTCCAGTTGCGAATCTATGGCGACCACGATGCATTGTGAACCATATTTAATGGCGGCTTGATCAATGATTTCTGGCTGAGTGAGTGCTGCCGAATTGAGTGCTATTTTATCTGCACCAGCATCTAGAAATAAGGATATATCATCAATACTCCTCAGCCCGCCACCGAGGGTAAAAGGGATGGAGAGATTGGCGGCTACATTTTTAACATTTTCAAGTGCAGTCGTCCGATTATCTGAAGTTGCGGTAATGTCCAGAAACACAATTTCGTCAGCTCCCTGTTGTTCATATTGCATTGCCAGAGCCACCGGATCACCCATATCCCTGAGATTAACAAAATTCACGCCTTTTACCACGCGACCATTGTCCACATCAAGACAGGGAATGATACGCTTTAGCAAACCAGACATCTTTTTAGAACCTCCAGACCATATTGTGACGATTTTTCAGGATGAAATTGCAGCCCAACTAAATTTTTTCTTTTCAGCGCGCTACAAAATGTTTCACCATAGTGGCTAATGGCAATAGCATCACTACTTTTTTTAAGGGCAAAACTATTAACAAAATAAGCATGTCCTGGTGAGAGAAAATTTGCAACTGGCTCGATCTTTGCCCAACCAACCATGGGATGTTTTGGAAAATTTAGTTTTTCTATTTTTCCACTTATCCAGGCAAAACCATTGATGTCTTTATCTTCTTCACTGTGATTGAAAAATATTTGCATACCGACACAGATCCCTAATATAGGCTTAGTTGATTGGTGCCATTTATCGAGAATCGAGGACAATCCATTTTCATTTAAAGTTTTCATGACGGCAGCAAACCTACCTTGTCCGGGTATAATGATTTGCTGAAAATTGGTTTCATAAAAAGCATCAGCATTATCGACTATGGCGACGGTTTTACCTATTTTTTCGATCGCTTTAGATAATGATGTCAGGTTACCTGAACCGGTATTGACAATCGCGCAATCAATCAGAGTTTTAGCCATTCTAGAGTGTGCCTTTAGTGCTGGAACGTTTAGCGCTGGAAACGGTACTGTTATCAAATAAATCGTTCGGGCAGCCCAGTGCTTCTTTAAACGCTATGGCTGTTGCTTTAAAAGCAGCTTCAATAATATGGTGATTGTTGACACCCGCAAGCTGTTGCAGGTGTAAAGTCAGTTGACCGGTTTGACTCAAAGAGCGGAAAAAGTGTGGCCACATTTCAGTAGAAACCTTACCGGTAAATTCACGGGTAAAATTCAATTGAGTAACACAGCAAGGGCGACCACATAAATCGATGGCACATAACACCAGCGCCTCATCCATCGGAAGCAAACTTTTACCATATCTTCGAAAACCAGACGAAGCGCGACCGCGCCAAGCCTGTTCAATGGCTTGACCTAAAAGCAAGGCAACATCTTCAATCAGGTGATGGTCATCGACTTCAAGATCACCAGTAGCCTGAATATTTAAATCCCAGCCTGCATGAAAAGCCAATTGATTTAACATGTGATCGAAAAAGGCGATCCCTGTGACAATATTAATATTTTGCTTTCCCGTAATATCCAGCGTCAGGGAAATTTGAGTTTCGTTGGTTTCTCTGGATACTTTTATCAGGTTATTCATAATAATTGCTCCACTTCATTGATATTATTTAACACGATATTTGCACCTGCTCGATACAAGGTTTGTTCATTATTTTTAGTGCCAATGTGATTGATGCCAATGGCGATGACGCCGGCATTCAGAGCCGAGAGAATATCATCTACATTATCGCCGATCATCCAGCAAATTTTTGCAGCAGTATTTTTCATTGCCAATAAAATACTTTCAGCAGCGGGTTTTCCATCGGAGACGTCATCTATACTAACAATGTCACAATCCAGCTTCAGCATGGATGCGCCTAATTCGGCTTCTGCGCGAGGCCTGCCTGTGACAATGGCAAGCGTCGTTTGTTTTAAAATGCTTAAAGTCTCTGCGAAAATCAATGTATGTTCATTCTCTATAAGTCCCATTGTCGACGATGTTCCTAAATAAAATCGCTGGAATTGTTTAATTACAGATTCCAGAGCAATTTCAAAGCCAAGTTGTTTCAATATTTCCTGACTCAATAACCAATCATTATTAAAACCACCTTGATTTCTTAAGGCGTTAATTTTATGCGAGTTTATTTTTTCATTTGAGAAAAAATGAACCGTTGCCTTGATGGCTTCATCATATGAGCGGGAGACATCAATCAAGGTGCCATCCATGTCCAGACAAATTAAGTCCGGGTTAAATGCCAGCTTGAATAGTTTTTCCAATCTACTGATATCTAGCGGTATGGTTATTCTGATGGTATTTTCAAGGGTTTCATCGGTAAATTGTCTTACCTGAATTTTTTGTTGTTGGCAAAGATTAATAAAAAATTGATATTTTTTCCGGGTCAGTTCAAAAAATACAAAATTACCTTGAGAGGGTAGGGATGTTATTTTTAGTTGTACAAGAAATTTCAGCAACGTCTCTCGGTTTTTTTTGATTTGCTCCACATAACTGCGTACTTCTTGTTGCGCTTCAATATCAAAACAACCAGCAGCCAGGGCCAGAGATATAGTTGAAATATTAAAAGGCATACAGATGGTGTTGAGTTGATTAATAATATTTTCGGTAGCCAGGATATAACCGGTTCTAATACCTGCCAGACCGTAAGCTTTAGAAAATGTTTTCAGGATGATCAAATGCACATTATCAGCGGCAAGCGAATTACAGTTTTCATTGGCAAAATCGGCGTAGGCTTCATCTATTAACAACAGGTTGTTATTGTTTTTCGCTATGCTCAATAATTGCCCGATAAAATCAGCAGCAACTAATTCGCCGGTCGGATTGTTCGGCCTGACCAAAATGAGTAGAGAACGTTGGCTATTTTCAAATTGTGTTATTATTTCATTCTGCTTAATAGAAAAATCTTTTTCAGGATTGATTTTAATAAAATTTAATTGCCATTGTTGTAATTCTTTTTCGTAGACACTGAATGTTGGCGTCGGTAACAGAATTTTATCGATGTTCAAGTAATTAAATTTACAGGCTAGCAGAATTATTTGAATCGCCTCATCCGCACCATTGGTCGCCAGCACTTGAGCGGGTTTAATTTTGTAAAAGTGTGATATTTTTCTTTCCAAATCACTCCGCTGTGGGTATTTCCATAATGGGAGCTTGGATAGTTTGTTCAATTTGCCTTCTACCCAGGCAGGAGAGCCATCACTTCTTTCGTTGAAATCCAGTTTAAGTTCACGATTATTTTTTGCCATGGGTTTAGCCTAAAGAATTTTCCGGATTTGTGTTTCAAGAATATCACTGGCACCCGCTTTAATTAGTTCAGGTATCAACGCATTGACTTCATCTTTTGCTACGGCACTCTTTACTGCAAATCCTGACTCCTGATAAAGACGAGAGACTGTGGGCGCACGCATTGAAGGTAGCATAGCGACAATCTGTTCAAGCGCACTTTGCGAACAATTCATTTCCAGAACCACCCGTTTGCGGCCACTTAAAACGCTTTGCATCAGTCGTAGCATATTGTCAATTTTTTCTCTTTTTTCACTATCCTGCATGGCACGAGGATTAACTAGAAACTGGGTAGTACTCTTCATTACCGTATCAACGATTTTTAAATTATTAGCCACTAAAGTACTACCGGTGCTGGTATTATCGATAATCAAATCACCATCTTCAGGGGGGAAAACTTCAGTGGCGCCATAAGCTCGGACAAAAGTGTAATCGACGCCTTGTTCATTGAGATATTTTTCACAAATACGGCGATATTCAGAAACAGCGATCAAGGGGCGTTTTTTCATGGCTTGCCAATCTTCGTTCTCAGGAATCGCACAAACTATTTTCACCGGGTCAAATTCCAGATCCAGTAAACTGTCCACAACAGCATCTTGCTCAATAACCCAATCCATACCGGCAAATCCAATATCGTGTTGTCCTAGAGCTAACAACGGTGGAATGTTCTGACTTTTAAGCAGTTTAACCGAGAGTTCAGAATCATTGCAAAATGGACGGTAACTACGATCTGAACCACGCAGTTTTATGCCTATTTCGTCGAGTAATTCAGCAACTTTAGTATAGATTCGTCCTTTGGGAAGGACCATTTTTAATATCATTATGTTATTCCTCTATGAAGATTGTTATCTCCGAAAACAGAGCAAAAAAAACCCCGTTGCCGGAGGGCTAACGGGGTTTTAGTGTATTTTTGCTCAAATCACCACCGTCGCACTCCAAAGGAGACGTTATGATGGTGGCGATAAGCGATAGTATTCATGGGTTGAGAATATGTCATGTCTAAGTTTGTTGTCAATAGAAATATGAAAAAATATTTACTTACTCTAATATATCAGAGTAAGTATCTGTTTTAACACAACTGTATACCCAATACGGTACTTGAAAGTAAAGTGTAGTATTCTTAAAAATCTTTGTTCTGTAGAAGGGATGCTATCAATTTGTTTATTAAGTCGTTGTTCGAAACCTTTCCCACCATAAATAAGGATATCAAAATGATTCAAGTTAAATTTACTTATACGTTTTTCCAATGGATATTTATTTTCCTTCCGCTGACGCTTCTTGCTCAGGAAACAGATCCTAATAAAAATATGATCATAAATACACCTGACTTGGAAGTGGTTAGTATGACCGCACCTTTTTATCCAAGAAAAGCAATGCTTGAAGGAATTGAAGGGCATGTGGTTTTACAGTTTGACACAGATGAGAATGGTCGTGTTCAAAAAGTGAAAATTGTTGAATCGGTTCCCGGACGAGTATTCGATATAGCCGCGTTAAAAGCAGTTTATCAATGGGTTTTCAAGCCTAAAAATGCAAAAAATCTTGTTTATACGATGAAGTACAAACTTGAAAAATAGATTGGGTAGATTGCTTTATAGTTCATAATTATGGGTAGTCGTATCAAGCTTTGATATTTTAAGCGATATTGATAATCATGTTATATTTCTTTGCTTATTCTTATCCAAAGTTTAGCATGGTTATCTTTTGTTATGTTGTTTATTGGTCCCAATCTGGGTTGTCACCAAAATATTCTGACAGAAAATCAACAAAAGTTCTTACCTTGGCTGAAAGATAACGACGCGAGGGGAAAATAGCATAAATTGAAATTTCTATCGGGCAATAATCAGCTAATATTTGTTCAAGTCGTCGAGCATTAATTTCGGGGCCCACTATAAAGGTCGGTAATAACGTGATTCCCAGTCCAGCGATAGCAGCTGCTTTAAGAATGTCGCCATTATCTGCACAAACTGGTCCACTAACTTTGATTGATTGATCGCCTTCAGCCCCATGCAAAATCCAAGTGTCTGGTCTATATGTATTCGAATATACCAGGCAGGAATGAAAGGCTAGATCCTTCGGTTGTTTAGGCGTACCTTTTTTTTTCAGGTAATCTGGTGAAGCACAAAATACTTGTTTACAGGGGGCAATTTTGCGTGCGATGAGACTTGAATCAGCTAATTTAGCTATTCGTATGCCGACATCAAAACCTTCTGCCACGACATCAATAAATCGATCCGCCAAACTAAGAGAAATTTTTACCTGTGGGTATCGTTTTATATATTCCGGTATGGCTTTTTGTAATTGAAGGATACCAAAAGAGGTGGGTGCACTTAAGGTTAGAGTGCCCCGAGGTATGCTGGTCTGTTCACCGGCAATTCCTTCCATTTCTTCAAGATCATTAAGAATAACCAGACAACGCTCATAGTATATACGTCCTGTTTCAGTCAGGCTGACCCTACGTGTTGTTCGGTTGAGTAGGCGTGTTCCTAGGTACTTTTCAAGCTGCCCGACCGATTTGCTTATCTGGGCACGGGAGAGATCCAATTTCTTTGAGGCGGCAGTAAAACCCTCGTTTTTAACCACCTGTACAAAGATGGACATGTTATTGAGCTTGTTCATATTGTCAACTTTTATGAAACAATTTGTTTACTTATAACATGTTTATCTACCATTAATAACCATATAAGCTGACTACATTGAAAAAATGTTAGCAGGAAAGGTATTATGATAACAATCAGACGCAGCAATGAACGAGGAAAATCAGTCCATAGCTGGTTACAAAGTCGCCATACATTTTCATTTGCAGGTTATCATGATCCTGAACATATGGGTGTTTCGGCATTACGAGTGATTAATGATGACCTTGTAATCGCTGGAAAGGGTTTTGCGACCCATTCACACAAAGACATGGAAATTATCAGCTATGTAAAAAAAGGCACCATAGAACATAAAGACAGCATGGGAAATATAAAAAAACTTCCTGCCGGAGAATTCCAGCTCATGAGTGCTGGTACCGGTATTACTCATAGTGAATATAATCCATCGATGGTTGATGCATTGGCTTTTCTCCAAATATGGATTAAACCTGATACCCTGGGTATAGAACCAGGATATCAGCAAAAGTTATTTAACATAAAACAGGGAATGCAATTAATTGTTTCGCCTGATGGACGGGATGGTTCATTGCGAATTCATCAGGATGCCTGTTTGTATCAACTTATTATAAATGTAAATGAAACGGTTACGCATACTATCAAGACGGGAAGAACTATTTATGTGCAGGTAGTTTCTGGGGTCATCAGTATCGATGGAAAACAGCTAAAAGAAGGTGATGGCGCAGTGGTTAAAGAAAAAGAGTTTGTCAATTTTTCAAGCGCTGAATCTGTTGAAGCATTGGTGTTCGATCTACCATAACCTACAGCATTGAGGATATTGAGGAGAGAGTGATGGATACTATAGAAGCAATTAAACAACGTCGTGCCGTGAAATTGTATGATGTTAACCATAAAATGACAGCAGACGAAATTGATCAGTTGTTGTCTCTGGCGAAACTTTCTCCGACAGCCTACAACCAACAGAACTATCGGTTTGTATTAGTACGGGATCCAGTGTTACGGCAACAACTTCAAGAAGCTGCGCACGGTCAACCTCAAGTGACGGATGCTTCACTATTAATTGTCATCTGCGCAGACTTGATGGCCTGGCAGAAGAAACCGGCGCGCT